>NZ_DBHHJM010000002.1:0-204909 GCF_057237245.1 Lancefieldella sp. | reverse complement strand
TTACGCTGTTCGTCGTGCAGCTATTGGTGTTATTGCACTGGTCCGCTCAACGGCAAACCTTGACCTCAAGAAGCTCATTGCAAGCTCTCTGGAGCTCTACCGCCAGCAGGGTCTTGTTGTTGACGAGTCTGTTCAGTCTCAGGTTGAGCAGTACTTTATTGGTCGCCTTGCATCTATTGCAAAGGACGAGAAGATCTCTGCAGATGCTATTGAGGCTGTCAGTGCAATTGGCGTTATCAATCCTGATGAGTTCCTTCTGCGTGCTCGCGCACTTGATGAGGCGCGTCAGAACGAGCCTGAGCTCTTTGAGGATCTTGCTACTGCTTATGCACGTGCAGCGCACCTCAGCGACACCTCTCTTGGTGTAGAAGTTGATACAGAGCTTCTCACTGAGCCAGAGATGTCATTGCTCGCTGCTTGCGAAGAGGGCCAGAAGCAAGTGGCTGCTGCTCTTGCTGGTGCAGACTATGCTGCTGCTGTTTCTGCGCTGTCTCAGCTGCGTGAGCCAATTGATATTTTCTTCGACAAAGTACTTGTCATGGATGAAAATGATACCGTTCGCCGAAATCGTTTGCGTCTTTTGAACAAGTTTGCCCAGGTATTTAGTAATGTCGCCGATATTAGTGTGCTTTCTCGTAAGAAGTAGGGTACTCTTAGATTGATAAATGTTTGTATCTTTCTGAATACTTGACTGAAAGGGTTACAGCATGAGCGCACTTGACATTGATAACAACTCTCTTGGTGATGGTCTACCTATCGTCTATGTTTTATCAGACTCTCGTGGAGAGACTGGCGCTGCAGTAGTTAAGGCTGCCGCTGCTCAGTTTGGCGATGAATCCGTAGAGATTGTAAGGGTTCCAAACATTCATAGCGTTGATGATGTTCGTGCATACTTCAACGAGCATGAAGATGAGAATCGCCCTCGTGCAGTCTTCCACACCTTTGCAGATGGCTCTCTCAGAAGAGAGATTCGTCGTGAGCTTGATCAGCGCCTCATCCCATCAATCGATCTTCTGGGACCAGCGGTAAACGTTATTTCTACGCTTACTGGCGAAGAGCCAAGTCACGCAATTGGCGCCTTCTTTGAGGGAGTTACTCGCTAAGAGAGTGCTGACGCCTCAAAATATCAAAAAGTTAAATGAGTATCCATTTTGGGTGCTCATTTTCTTTATGGAGAATTTCACAATTTGCAATCATAAGTTTGTAAATAATTCTGTGAACGGTCGATATTGACCGCTCACCGTTATTTTGTTCAGATGAATCGCGTAGGTTGGTAACATACTATGAATGTGAGGACAGAACCAACTTTGTTTGGTTTGACGTCTTTGCGTTCAATTGTGTTGGTGCACGCTTTGCGTGTGACAGTTTGAGAGTTTGGAGTGTTATGTCCGAGAAGCACGTTTACAGCTTCGGAAAGGACCACGCCGGTAACGATGTTACTGAGGTCGCTGGCGCATCCGTAGAAGAGGCAAAGTGGATTGTTGGTGGCAAGGGAGCAAACCTTGCAGAGATGTCTAAGATTGGCCTGCCTGTACCTCCAGGATTCTCAATTACTTGCCAAACTTGCGTTGCTTATTCCAACAACGGCAACGTCTGGCCTGAGGGCGTCACTGATGAGATTGATGCAGCTATGGCTACCCTTGAGGAGCGCATGGGCAAGAAGCTCGGCGATGCAGAAGATCCACTGCTTGTCTCCGTCCGTTCTGGTGCACCATTCTCCATGCCTGGCATGATGGACACTGTTCTTAACCTTGGTCTTAACGATGAGTCCGTTCAGGGCCTCATTAAGCAGACTGGTAACGAGCGCTTTGCTTGGGACTCTTACCGTCGTTTTGTTCAGATGTTCTCTGGCGTTGTTATGGGCGTTTCTGGACAGCTCTTTGAGGATGCAATTGCTGCTAAGAAGGCCGAGAAGGGCGTTAAGCTTGATACAGAGCTGGACGCAAATGACCTTCGTGACCTTGTAACTTGGTTCAAGGGCATCTTTGCTGCAAACGTTGACGTTAAGGAGCACCCAGAGGTCTCCAAGAACGGCTACGCTGTCTTCCCATCTGATCCTTACCTCCAGCTCCGCCTTGCTGAGCAGGCAGTCTTTGGTTCTTGGATGAATGACCGCGCAATCCTTTACCGCAAGCAGAACAAGATTCCTGATGAGCTTGGTACTGCAGTTAACGTTCAGGTCATGGTCTTTGGTAACAAGGGTGAGACTTCTGCAACTGGCGTTGCATTTACTCGTAACCCTGCAGATGGTACTAACGAGCGCTACGGCGACTTCCTGATCAACGCTCAGGGCGAGGACGTTGTTGCTGGTATTCGTAATACTGAGCCTATTGCAGACCTCGTTAAGGTTCCTGCACTCAAGGAGGCAGGCGAGGAGCTCTTCCACGTCTTTGAGATTCTTGAGGATCACTACGCAGACATGATGGACATCGAGTTCACCATTGAGAATGGTAAGCTCTGGATGCTTCAGACTCGTGTTGGTAAGCGTACTGCTCTCTCTGCACTTAAGGTTGCAATTCAGATGTACGAAGAGGGCCGTATTACTAAGGAGCAGGCTGTTTCTCGCGTTGCTTCTGAGCAGCTCGATCAGCTTCTGCACCCACAGTTTGATCCTAACGCTGAGTATGAGACCATTGCTAAGGGTCTTAACGCTTCTCCTGGTGCAGCTGTTGGTGCTGCAGTCTTCTCTTCTGCAGACGCTGAGGCTTTTGCAGAGGCAGGCAAGCCTTGTATTCTTGTTCGTTGGGAGACCACTCCAGATGACCTCCACGGCATGGTTGCTGCAGAGGGCATCCTAACTTCCCATGGCGGCAAGACCAGCCACGCAGCTGTTATTGCTCGTGGTATGGGCGCTCCTTGCGTCTGCGGTGTTGATACACTTCGTATTGACGCTGCTAACAAGCGCTTCACCGTTGCTGATTCCGGCCTTGTTGTTAACGAGGGCGATGTAATCTCCATCGACGGTACCACTGGTGACGTCATCCTTGGTGCTGTTGAGCTTGTCCAGCCAGAGCTTTCTGGTGACCTCCAGACCATCCTTGCGTGGGCAGATGAGGTCCGCCTTGACGAGTCCCGTGGTCGCGTCATTGGCGTACGTGCAAACGCTGATAACCCAGCAGATGCTCAGACTTCCGTTGATAACGGTGCTGAGGCAATTGGTCTTGACCGTACTGAGCACATGTTCCTTGGTGAGCGTAAGCACCTCATTCAGGACTTCATTCTTGCAGACTCTGAGGACGTTAAGCAGCTTGCTATTGAGCAGCTTGGCCGTGCTCAGAAGGGTGACTTCCTTGGTATGTTCAAGGTAATGGACGGCAAAGACGTTGTTGTCCGTCTTCTTGACCCACCACTGCATGAGTTCCTTGATTCCCCACGTGAGCTTGACGTTGAGATTGCTCATGATGAGGAGCAGGGTAAGGACGCCGCTGCAAAGCGTGCTCTTCTCGCTAAGTTTGACGCCTTCCAGGAGGCAAACCCAATGCTCGGCCTTCGTGGCTGCCGCCTTGGCCTTGTCTACCCAGAGCTCAACGTTATGCAGGTTCGCGCTATCGCAAGCGCAGCTGCAGAGCTCAAGCGCGTTGGTCTTGACCCTCGCCCAGAGATCATGGTTCCTCTGGTTGGCTTCGAAGAGGAGCTCATCCAGGTCCGTGAAGAGGTTGAGGAGACCATCAAGCAGGTTGCTGATGAGTACGGTGTTGAGCTCAACATCCCAGTTGGTACCATGATCGAGCTCCCACGTGCAGCTATCATGTCTGAGGAGATTGCTAAGCACGCAGACTTCTTCTCCTTCGGTACTAACGACCTCACCCAGACTTGCCTTGGCTTCTCTCGTGACGACGTTGAGTCTGCATTCATGCCTCTCTATCTTGAGCGCAAGATTGTTAAAACCAACCCATTTGCAACCCTTGATAAGGGTGTCGCAGAGCTTGTCCGTATGGGCGTTGAGGGTGGCCGTAAGGGTAATCCTAACCTCATCATTGGTGTCTGCGGTGAGACCGGTGGCGATCCAGAGTCTATCCACATGTACTACAACCTTGGTCTTGACTATGTCTCCTGCTCACCATACCGTGTACCAATTGCACGTCTTGCTGCAGCACAGGCTAAGATTCAGGCTAACGGTGGTCCACAGAAGATTGCTACTAAGTAGGTTTTCTTCTAGACACACTGCAACAAACTCTAGAGGGCGGCTTCGGTCGCCCTCTTTTGCTAGATAGTAATATCCTGCTATTATGAGGTAAAGATGCAGGTACAAGGAGGTTCTATGTTATTCATTAGACGAGAAGATCTTGAAGCTCGCGAGCATCAAATCTTATCTCCTGAAGCGGCTTTTTCTGATCAAAGTAAAGGTCGTGCGATTGCAGAGGAACCTGACCAGTACCGTACTTGTTATCAGTGTGATAGAGACCGTATTTTGCACAGTAAGAGTTTCAGAAGACTTGCTCACAAGACACAGGTTTTTCTCGCCCCAGAAGGGGACCACTATAGGACTCGTCTTATCCATACGCTTGAGGTTTCGCAGATTGCTCGTTCAATTGCTCGTCCTCTTGGCTTAAACGAAGACCTGACTGAGGCAATTGCACTTGGACATGACTTGGGTCACACGCCTTTTGGTCATATTGGCGAGAAGGCGCTTTCGCACGCCATTAGCCTGTATAGGGGAATGGACCCCGACGCTCCAGGAAATGAGTTTATTTTTGCCCATAATCAGCAGAGTGCTCGCATTGTTGAGTATCTGGAGAAAGACGGACAAGGTCTTAATCTTTCTCATGAGGTTATTGATGGTATTAGATGCCATTCAGGTAATCTACGCGCAGAAACAGCAGAAGGAAGAATCGTTGCCATTTCTGACCGCATTGCGTATGTAACGCACGATATTGATGACGCAAAACGAGCAGGACTTCTTTCGGAGGAGTATCTCCCAACTGAAGCTCGAGAGGTGTTGGGAAATAGCTCACCTGAGCGCATTGAAAACATGGTTCACGATATTGTCTCTGAGAGCTCTCGCGTAGGCGATATTAAAATGACCGACTCCATGTGGGGCGCCATGATGACCATGAGAGCATTCCTGTTTGCTAATCTGTACGCATCAGGAGACGCAAAATACGAAGAACCCAAGGCATATGACCTCATCATTGAGCTGTTTGATTACTTTGTTAATCATTTAGATGAGGTTCCTGCAGAATACAAGTGTCATGACTTTGATCATCCAGAAATCCAAGTAGCGGATTACGTGTCTGGTATGACCGATAGATATGCAACCAGAGTGTTTGAAGATCTTCGCCTTCCTCGTTCCTGGGGTAAAAGAAGATATGTAAAGTAAGTTTTATCCAAACTAACCCTTGTACAGTGGAAAGTATTCACGTATACTTTCCGTCTGTGTGTTAACTATGTGTCGTTCGCAAGGGCGTCGGCACCTCTAGAGATGAGGAAACAATGGACTACATTCGCGCTATTGAGCGTCAGCAGATCCGCGAGGACATTCCTGAGGTCCGCGTTGGTGACAACGTAAAGGTTCACTATCGCATTGTCGAGGGTGACCGTACTCGTGAGCAGGTCTTCCAGGGCGACATCATTCGTCTTTCCGGCGAGGGTTCCCGTGAGACTTTTACCGTTCGTAAGATCAGCTTTGGCATTGGTGTTGAGCGTACTTTCCCACTTCACTCACCAAAGATTGCTAAGCTTGAGGTTCTTCGCCACGGTGTTGTTCACCGCGCTAAGCTCTACTTCCTGCGCGATCGTGTTGGTAAGGCTGCTCGTCTTCGCGAGAAGCGCTAATCAACTTCATATGCTCTTTAAAGCCGCCTCCGGGCGGCTTTTTTAGTACCATAGTCGTGTAGTTTGGAGAAAACATGGCTGATTCTGCTAAAGATATACTTGCTCGTTTAAGCGATGCCCCAGAGACTGAGGTATACGAACTCATAGCTCGTTATAGCGAGGACCCCCGTAAACAGGTTATCAAGGCTCTAGAATCAGCTAAAAGGCGCATTGAAAAAGAACATGCCGAGAAGACCCGTGTAGAAGAAATGTATCGCTTTCAGAAGGAGCTTTCTGGGGGCGGACTTGTTGTTGGTGTTGATGAGGTGGGCAGAGGTTCTGTAGCTGGCCCTTTAACGGTTTGTGCGGTATGTTTGCCAGAGGATCCTATCATCTATGGACTAAACGATTCCAAAAAATTAACCGCAACAAAGCGAGAGATTCTAGCGGCACAAATTCAAGAAGTTGCTACAGCAATTGGCATTGCTCATATTGCTCCTCAAAGAATTGATGAAGTTGGCATGGCTCAGTGTTTAAGAGACGCTATGCTTCAGGCTGTCAAAAACACAGGTATTGAGCCTGAATGTGTCTTGATCGATGGAAATCCTATGCATATCCACCCTAAAGAAAAGACTCTTGTTAAGGGTGATGCACGTATTGCTTCTATTGCTGCCGCTTCAATTGTGGCAAAGGTAACAAGAGATGCTCTTATGGTGGCCTATGACGAGGAGTACCCCGGCTATCACCTAGCAGAATGTAAAGGATATGCCTCTGCTGAACACATTGAAGCTATTGGTGAGATGGGACTTTCTCCTATACATCGTGCGTCGTTTTGTGGAAACTTTGTTAAGACGCAAAGACTGTTTTAATACATCCAAATTAAGCAATCAGATTAACTTTCAGACGCAAACAGGGACCCGTTCATTCTAAGAGGATTGAACGGGCTTTTTATATAGCCGCAAGCCCGTAATATCAAATTTTTTACTTTCGTCAGAATCATTACGCTGTTTGGACAGACAGCAGCCAAGTTAGTGCCAAAGTGCTCCTGCAAACTGAACTCTCCCACTATGAAAGGAGAGTTATGAGCAAGAAAGACACAAGCAAGTATCCAGGTTCTGCGCCCAATGAGGTAGAGGAGAATCCCACTGCGCTGGAACAATCAAAAGATCAAGACAAGGTTTCTGAAGAGGATGACGCACAAGAGGGAAGAATTCCGCTAGAAGAGATGTCTTCTCGCCAAATTGGTGAGAAAGGCGAGGAGATTGCAGCAAAATACCTCATCAAAAGAGGCTACAAAATTATCCAAACTAACTGGACGTGTCAGATTGGTGAGGTTGATATTGTTACTCAAGATGGCGATAACGTTGTGCTTGTTGAGGTAAAGACAAGACGTATTTTGAACAAAGACGATAGCATCATGCCTGAGCTGGCTGTAAATAGGGCAAAGCAGGAAAAATACAGAACGCTTGCGCTTATGTATGCAGCGCTTCATCCAGCACTTACCTCTATTAGATTTGATGTTGTTGCTATTAATTTGGTAGCTCCAAGCACAGCAAGCCTAAGGCATTTAATTGGAGCATTTAGCTGGGACGAGCAATGAGTCAGGCAACCATCTGCGTTCATAGCGCAACTCTTAGAGGAATTGAGGCAATACCTGTAGATGTAGAAGTGGGTATTTCAGGCGGCATACCTGGAATAACCATCGTAGGAATGCCTGACGGATCCATTATGGAATCTCGTTCTCGTGTGCGCTGCTCACTAAAAGCTGCTGGTTTTACCATCCCTCGATTGCTGGTAACAATCAATTTGACCCCTGCGGATATAAAGAAGACAGGTACTGGATTTGATTTGCCTATAGCCGTTGCTATTCTTGCAGCTACTGGACAGATTCCTCAAGAGATTGTGCATAACAGGCTGTTTGTGGGAGAACTCTCATTAAACGGAAAGATCTCTTCCGTCAGAGGTATGGCAGCGTATGCAATGCTTGCTAAGAAACTGGGAATGAAACTAATCTCCTCTTCAGATTGCAATTTGTTTGGTTCTGACTGGAGTCACGTCATAGGAATTCAATCATTGCTCAACTTGAGTTTAAGAGATCAATCATTCTGTAAGCCATTGGTTCAGCATAAGCATTCTGTTGAAACAGCAATGCTCAGCGAGAATTTAGACTTTGAAGAGGTGATTGACCAGGAATTAGTCAAGCGAGCTATCGTAATCGCAGCTACAGGAAACCTGGGAATGCTTATGATTGGCCCGCCAGGTGCAGGTAAAACTATGCTTGCAAAAAGAATTCCAACAATCCTCCCAGAGCTCTCTAAAGAAGAGCGTGATGAGGTATTGCTCATACATTCTGTAGCAGGGTGTGAAACAGATTCTATTCAAGCAGGTATACGGCCCTTTAGGTCTCCTCATCATTCAGCTTCTGTAGCAGGCATGATTGGAGGTGGCAGACCTGTCATCCCAGGCGAAATTTCTCTTGCCCATAAAGGCGTGCTCTTTTTAGATGAGCTGCCCGAGTTTGCTTCTAATACGCTGCAGGTTTTACGTCAGCCAATCGAAGATGGATATGTACGTCTTGCGCGAGTGGATGGCATCTATAAGTTTCCTTCTCAGTTCCAGCTCATCGCTGCAGCTAACCCCTGTCCCTGCGGATACTTTGGAGATAAAACTCACACCTGCAAGTGCTCTCCAGGAAAGATTTCTACGTATCAATCAAAAATTGGAGGTCCTTTAATGGATCGAATAGATATTGTGTGTGATGTAGCTCGACCTTCTTCTGATCGAGTAATTCAAGGTGAGCTAGGACTCACTTCAGCAGGTATGCGCTCACTTGTTGTCTCTGGCAGAGACTTTGCTTCTTGGCGAGAAACCCGCGTAGTAGATGGTACTTCTCGCCAAAAGTACGTGGAGAGCTTTGATGAATCGGCATTGCAGCTGCTACATAGATTTGCTCGTGGACTTCATTTAGGAGGTAGAGCAATAACGCGTACCTGCAGGGTTGCAAGGACTATCGCAGATATTGCTCATCATGAAAAAGTGACAAAAGACGACGTATCTGAGGCGGTTGCCTATAGGTCTCGTTCTTTGGAGTAGCAGTGGAGAGATGGGAAATTTCATCAGAAGATGAGGACTATCCAAAAGAATTGCTACTGCTTAACCATCCGCCTGAAATTATTTATGGAATGGGGGATAGAAGCGTTTTGCAACAACCTTGTATGTCTGTAATTGGGGCTCGTAGGGCCACCCCATACGGCATGGCAATTGCAGAAATAGCTGGCAGATGCGCCGCTGATAACAATATTGTGGTGGTATCTGGCGGAGCTCTTGGCTGCGATTATATGGCTGGTATGGCTTCTCTTAATGCTGGTGGAAAGACTGTTGTAGTGGCAGGCTGTGGTGCGGATGTGACATATCCAACTACCTCTGCAGAGCTTTTTGAAGCAGCGCGAGAAGGAAGGGGAGCAGTCATTTCTCTAGACAGGTGGGGAACGCCTCCTAGACGTTATGCCTTTCCTAGAAGAAATGCGGTCATTGCAGCATTAGGTAAAGTGCTCTTGGTAACGGAAGCGGGGCTTTGCTCAGGCACCATGAGTACTGCTGAGTTTGCTAACTCTCTTGGTAAAACTATTTATGCAATACCCGGGTCTATCTTTTCTCCTGCTTCTGCTGGTACGAATAGACTCATCTCTGAAGGGGCTCAAATTATTCCTGATGAGACATCGTTGGGCATTGCAATTTCATTAGATTTTGATTGCCTAGTTCAGGAACAATTGAAGCAAGATAAGAAGCTAACACCACTTTTATCTGCACTTATTGCTTCTCCTTCAAGACCAGAAGAGCTTGCATGGAGGCTATCAGAAAACGTACTTACCGTGTTAAATTCTCTTACTGATTATGAAGCTCGTGGAATGGTAAAAAGATTACCGGATGGAAGGTATACTCCTTCTAAAGAGTTTTATTTGGATTCGTAGTGTGTGATAGGTGAACAATGACACAAAAAGTTACTGTAGTTGGCGCTGGTTTAGCTGGAAGCGAATGTGCTTTACAGCTTGCTTCTCGTGGTGTTTCTGTAGAGCTCATTGAGCAGCGCCCTGTTGTTTCTTCTCCAGCACACCACACAGATATGTTTGCTGAGCTGGTCTGTTCCAACTCTCTGAAGTCCACTAAGGAAGATTCTACAGCTGGAATTTTAAAGTCTGAGCTTAAAAAGATGGATAGTTTTCTGCTCCGTATAGCAGAAGAAAACTCTGTTCCCGCAGGCGGCGCTCTTGCGGTTAATAGAGAAGAGTTTTCAAAGGCTGTTACTGATCAGATTAGAAATCACCCAAACATCTCGGTAACTCATGCAGAGGTCACGGAGTTATCTGATGAGCCAACAGTTATTGCTGCAGGACCACTGTGCTCAGATAGCTTGTACGAAGCAATTTCTAAGCGTGTTGGAACTAACAGAATGTCGTTTTTTGATGCAGCAGCGCCTATTGTGTCTTATGAATCAATTGACCATTCAATTGCCTTCTCTCAATCTCGTTATGAGGACTTGGGAATTGGCGATTATCTCAATTGCCCTATGAATAAAGAGGAATATGACACTTTTGTAGATGAGCTGCTTGCTGCTAAACGTGTTATTGGCCACGATTTTGAGCAGTCTGATTTGTTCCAAGCTTGTCAGCCTATTGAGGAAGTAGCAAGAACAGGACATGATTCCATTAGATTTGGCGCTTTGAAGCCAGTAGGACTTATTGATCCTAGAACAGGTAAACGCCCCTGGGCAGCAGTTCAGCTTCGTGCGGAAAATGCAGCCAAGACAGCATTTAATTTGGTTGGTTTTCAGACAAATCTTACCTGGGGAGAGCAAAAACGCGTATTTACCCTCATCCCAGGGCTGGAAAACGCTGAGTTTGTTCGCTACGGCGTCATGCACAGAAACTCTTTTGTTGACTCTCCTCATGCGCTTGATGGTTCGTTTGGAGTTCCGGGAACTTTTACTATTCTTGCAGGTCAAATTACGGGTACAGAAGGCTATGTTGAGGCTATAGCATCTGGATTGCTTGCTGCACTCAACATGTATGCTCGTCTGTTGGGCAAAGAGGAAGTTAAGCTTCCTTTGACCACTTCGTTTGGCTCTCTTGTGGGTTATGCAACAAACCCAAACACCAAAGATTACCAGCCCATGCATGTTAACTTTGGAATTTTTGAGCCACTGGACGAGCATATCAAAAGAAAAGACGAGCGTCGTCAAAAGATGGCAGAGCGTGCTCATAAAGACTTTGATGACTACATCTCTTCTCGTCAGGAACTTTTTGATTGCATGAAGCGTGATTAACGTGGCTATTTCAAAAGAGCAGGGTAGTCACGTTGAACAATTTATTGAGTATCTAAGTAAGGTCAGGAATCTCTCCGAGAATACCCTAAGGTCATATCAGACTGATCTTTTGGCATTTGAGCAGTGGTGTAGTAGGGAAGGTGTTGCGGTAACTCGGGTTGATCACAGAAGCCTTCGTCTCTATTTGGCCTATCTCAAACAGGCTCAATATTCAGCAAAAACACTAAATAGGCATTTATCTGCGTTGCGTGGTTTTTACAAATGGATGCAGCGAGAAAAACTGATTGCCACAGACCCAGCTCTTTCACTGAGCAATCCTCGAGCGCCACGAAATCTTCCACATACTATGACTGATTCCGATGTAAATAAGCTTTTGGAATCATGTGATATTTCAACTGCGGTAGGTCTTAGAGATAGAGCATTTCTTGAGTTTTTGTATGCAACAGGAGCTCGTATTTCTGAGGTGGCGTCTCTCAAGCTCGAACAGGTTGATTTACAAAATGGAATAGTACGTCTCTTTGGTAAAGGCTCTAAAGAACGAATTGTTCCTCTCTATGAGTCAGCTATCGAGTGGCTTAAAAAGTACCTTAGGTCTTCTCGACCTACGCTTTTGTTGAAAGATAAAGCGGGCCGTGCACATTCGGCTCTTTTTATTTCCGTAAGAGGAAATACTATGAGCGCGGATTCTTTGCGCAAGGTTTTTTCGTCGTATCTAACGGCTGCAGGACTAGATAGCTCACTCTCGCCACATGCTATGAGACATACATACGCCACAGAACTTCTTGGTGGTGGAGCAGATCTTCGTGTTGTGCAGGAACTTTTAGGTCATGAATCACTTTCAACTACACAGGTGTATACGCATTTGTCAGTTGACAGGCTCAAAGAAGCAGCAAAAGCAGCTCATCCAAGATCAAAATAATCTGGGTAGTTGTTGCGAAATATCTTGCGCAAAGAAGTTTGATGCATTTACGCAGTATTTGTAGAGGTTATGGTCTAAATTCTTTATAGACGTAACCCTTGTTTTCCTGCTATACTTTCAAAAGTTGTGTAGAAGCACAACATGCTGTTACCAAACAGCACAAAATCGCACGTACGACTACTTGTTTGCCGTGGTGCCTAACGCTAAGCCAGGTGTTGGGTGGTTTTAACAAGGCTTGAACTCGTACGGAGGAACAACCAATGGAGGTAAAAATGGCTGCAAAGATTACTATTCAGACTCTTCTGGATGCTGGTTGCCACTATGGTCACCAGACTCGTCGTTGGAACCCTAAGATGAAGCCATACATCTTTGGTGAGCGCAACGGCATTTACATTCTTGACCTTAAGCAGACCATGCTTGGCGCAGACGCTGCTTACACTTTCCTGAAGAATGTTGCATCTAAGGGTGGCCGCGTTCTCTTCGTCGGCACCAAGAAGCAGGCTCAGGAGCCAATTGCTACTGAGGCAGCTCGTGCAAACATGCCTTACATCAACCAGCGTTGGCTTGGCGGTATGCTCACCAACTTTGTCACCATGCGTTCCCGCATCAAGCGCCTTGAGGAGCTTGAGGCAATGGTAGAGGATGGCCGTATGGCAACTCTTCCTAAGAAGGAGCAGGCTCTTAAGAACAAGGAGCTTCTGAAGCTTCAGCTTAACCTCGGTGGCGTCCGTGATATGACTTCTCTTCCACAGGCTCTCTTTGTTGTTGATTCCAAGCGTGAAGAGAACGCAATCCGTGAGGCAAACCGTCTTCACATTCCAGTTGTCTCCCTGCTTGACACCAACTCTGATCCAGATGTTGTTGATTACGGCATTCCTGCAAATGACGATGCTATTCGTTCCATTTCTCTTATGTGCCAGCTTGCTGCAGACGCAATTCTTGCAGGTAGCGGCAAGGAGCAGATTTCTGCTGAAGAGATGGGCGCTGAGTCCGAGACCCCAGCTGCTGAGTAACTCTTAGCAACGGGTTAAATAATTTAGTTATTCAGTAGATTTTTGGGAGGAAAACATGGCAGAGATTACCGCAGCACTTGTTAAGCAGCTTCGTGATATGACCAGCTCTCCTATGATGGAGTGCAAGAAGGCACTCGTCGAGGCTGAGGGCGATATTGAGAAGGCAGTAGATATTCTTCGTACTATGGGCGTTGCTAAGGCAGTTAAGCGTGCTGGCCGCGACACCAACGAGGGCACCATTGCTACCTTCATCAGCCCAGACGGCAAGACTGGCGCAATTCTTGAGCTTTCCTGCGAGACTGACTTTGTTGGTACAAACCCACAGTTCACCGGCTTTGCTGGCGATCTTGCTGCAGTTGTCGTTGAGAGCAACCCAGCTGACGTTGAGGAGCTCAAGGCTGCTAAGCTTGGCGACGAGACCGTTGACGAGGCAATCACCGATAAGATCCACAACATCGGCGAGAACATGCGTGTTCTTCGTTTCCAGCGTGTTGAGGCTGCAAACGGCGCACTTGCTAGCTACATCCACCTTGGTGGCAAGCTTGCTGACATTGTTACCTTTGAGTTCAATAAGCCAGAGACTGCTGAGTCTCAGGACTTCAAAAACTTTGCACATGACGTTGCAATGCAGGTAGCTGCAGCTGCTCCAGTTGCTGCTCGCCGTGAGGATGTTCCACAGGACATCGTTGATCACGAGCTCTCCATCTATAAGGCACAGGCTGCTGAGTCTGGCAAGCCTGAGGCTATTCAGGAGAAGATGGCTTATGGTCGTCTCGAGAAGTACTACAAGGAGTATGTCCTTACTGAGCAGGCATTTGTTAAGGACCCAGATATGACCATTTCTGAGTACGCAAAGCTGCTCTCCAAGAAGGTTGACGACGAGGTTAAGATTGTCAGCTTCGTACGTTTTGCTTTTGGTGAAGAGTAAGACTTTTTACTTCAATTATTTTGAGCCGGTTGTCTTCAACCGGCTCTTTTTTTACCGCGATTCCTGCAAAACTTACGGTGTCGTTTGTTAAAATTATTACAACTATGGCAAACGGAGAGAGCGAGGAAGCTTTGTCTTCAGCTAAATACAAAAGAGTACTTTTAAAGCTTTCTGGTGAAGCATTGATGGGTGAGCAATCCTTTGGTATTGACCCTTCAATTCCAGAAATGCTTGCTAAAGAAATTAAGCCTGTCTGGGAGTCTGGCGTTCAGGTTGCCATTGTTGTTGGTGGCGGAAACATCTTTAGAGGCGTTTCTCAGGCAGCAGCTGGCATGGATCGTGCTCAAGGCGATAACATGGGCATGCTTGCAACAGTAATCAACGCTCTCTCGCTCCAGGATTGTTTTGAGCGCAATGGCATGGATTGCCGTGTTATGAGTGCAATTTCCATGGCTCAGGTTGCAGAGCCTTATATTCGCCGTCGTGCTATTAGGCACCTTGAGAAGGGCCGTATTGTCATCTTTGCTGCAGGTACCGGTAACCCTTACTTCACTACTGATACTGCTGCAGCTCTTCGCGCTTGCGAGATTGGTGCAGAGGCTCTGATGAAGGCCACAAAGGTAGATGGTATTTACGACTGCGATCCTGTTACCCACGCAGATGCAGTTAAGTTTGACACTGTCACCTACAAAGATGTTCTCGCCAAAGAACTTAAGGTTATGGACGCTGCAGCAATTGCGCTGTGCAAAGATAATAAGATGCCAATTCTTGTATTTGACATGCAGTCTGAAGGCGTTTTCATGAAAGCAATTTCCGGAGAAGAAGTCGGTACTACTGTCGTTGAGGAGGACTAATGAGCGTTCATTCTGATAAAGCTAAGCAGTCTATGGAGAAGTGCATCGAGGCACTTAAGAATAACTTTGGTCGTGTTCGTACTGGTCGCGCAAATCCACATGCGCTTGATCACATCAAGGTAGACTACTATGGCCAGCCAACCCCAATTTCTCAGCTTGCAGCTATCAAGGTTCCTGAGGCATCTATGCTGCTTGTAGAGCCATGGGACAAGACCGCTCTAAAGAGCATCGAGAAGGCCATTGAGACTTCTGACCTTGGCATTACTCCATCTAATGATGGCTCTGCTATCAGGCTTCCTTTCCCAATGCCAACCGAGGAGCGCCGTCGTGAGCTTGCTAAAGAGTGCTCTCAGATTGCTGAGGAGGCTCGCGTAGCTGTTCGTAACGTTCGTCGTGACGTTAACGGCAAGATTGAGCGCGATGAGGAGCTCTCTGAGGACGATCAGAAGCGCGAGAAGAACGGTATTCAGAAGCTGACCGATACGTATATTGCACAGATTGAGACTCTTCTTAAGACCAAGACTTCAGAAATCATGGAGATTTAAGTGCAGTTTGATACAGACAAACTCGTCCAGTATTTCTCTGACGCACCAGAAGATATCAGTCTCTCTGATATCAATTTAGAAACTATTCCGTCTCACGTTTCCATCATTATGGATGGAAACGGCAGATGGGCTACAGCTCGCGGACTTGATAGAACCGAAGGTCATAAGGCTGGTGTTCTTTCTTTGCGCGAGGCTGTTACTACAAGCGTGCGCCTTGGATTGGACGTTCTGTCGGTTTATGCGTTCTCTACAGAAAACTGGAAACGCCCTCAGCGTGAGGTTGACTTACTTATGCGTCTTTTTGCAGAGACGCTGCTCAAAGAGCTTCCGCTGTTCCATCAAGAAAACGTCAAGCTGCGTTTCTTTGGTGACCTTGATGCCTTGCCAGAAAAGACCCGCAAGACCTTCCAGCGCGGACTTGATGAGACCGCACAAAATACTGGTATGACGTTTGCGCTTGCGGTCAATTATGGCTCCCGCGCGGAGCTAACCAGAGCAGCTGTTCTTCTCGCTCATCAAATTGCTGAGGGCACCGTGTCCGCTGACTCGGTGACTCCAGCAGATTTTGAGAAGAACCTCTATACGGCAGGTCTTCCTGATCCAGACCTGTTGATTCGTACGTCAGGAGAGCTGAGGCTTTCTAACTATTTGCTATGGCAGCTGGCTTACTCGGAGCTGTATGTCACGCAAACTTACTGGCCTGACTTCTCTAAGTGGGATTTTTTGCGCGCCATTAAGGACTATCAGGGTCGCGAAAGGCGATTCGGAGGAGTGAAATAGTGGTGGACAATACGCGCGATTCCAGAAGGCCTACCTCTAGGATTCCTGCTGATGCTCAGCCTAATCCTGAAGAAACAGGTAGCGTTGGAATTGATAGACAGATTGAAAAGCTGGAGATTCGTCGCTCACTTAAAGAGCTGCAACGATCCGCTGGTAACCTTATGGGTCAGCGAGTTCGTGGCGTTACCGAGAAGCTTTTGACAAGGACTCTGTCTGGCGTAGTTTATGCAGCTATTGTACTTGCTGCGCTGTTTGTTGGCAAAGAAGCCACTATTGTTTTGATTGCTGGCATGGCATGGCTCTGCTGCTCTGAGTTCTTCCATATTTGCCGTATGGGCGGACGTATGCCAAACGAGCCTCTTGGCCTTGTCTTCTCGCTTGTTTTTCCCATAATTGCGTATTTTGGTCACGTCTTTCCGCTGGTATTTTCTCTGCTTTTGATTATTCTTTGCGGACTTTGGTATGTTTTAACACCGCGAGCAAACCTTGCAGACGTGGCGGTTACGGCCTTTGGACCACTGTATACCTCGCTTTCACTTTCAACGGTAGTGCTTCTAAGGTCCACAGAGCCAAGTTTTTCTATTCCTTGGATTACGCTTGCTGTCATGCTCTCTGTGTGGGCTAACGATTCATTTGCGTATTTGTTTGGATCCAAATTTGGCAAACATAAACTGGCACCAAGAATTTCTCCTAATAAGAGCTGGGAAGGCTTCTTTGGTGGTCTTCTTGGATCAATGCTGGTGTGGTTCTTGATTGCTGTGTTTGGCGCAATTGATATGAATCCACTATTTGCGCTGCTCTTTGGCGTAACAGAAGGCATCTTCTCTGTTGTTGGAGACCTCTTTGAGTCTCGCATTAAGCGAGGAGTGGGCCTCAAGGATTCTGGTTCAATTATGCCTGGTCATGGTGGCCTACTTGATAGAACCGATTCGATGATTTTTGGAACTATGGCGGCGTTTCTTCTCTTCCAGCTTGCCGTGCTCTTTAGCCAGGTCAAGCTACCTATTGCGCTGCCGTTTGGAGCATAGGTTTTGAGCATTTTTGAAGATACCGCGCCTCGTGCTGTAAGGCATGAGCCTCTGCGTGTTGCTGTTCTTGGAGCTTCGGGTTCTGTGGGTATGCAGACGCTTGATGTATGCCGTCATTTCCCACAAAAGGTGCAAGTAGTTGCCCTTGCGGTGAGGTCGTCGGTTGAGTTTGCCGTGAAGGCAGCAAATGAATTCAACTGCAAATATGTTGCTTTTGCCGATACAAGTGTCAAGTGCAACGCCCTTCTCGACAGCTTGCCTCAAGGCTGCAAAGCAAGCTTTGGCCCTGAGGCCGTTCAGGCGCTTGCTGAGCTGGATGAGGTTGACTGCGTAGTCAACGCAGTGGTGGGAGAGGCTGGCATTTACGCTGGTCTGGCCGCTGTGAAGGCTGGCAAAGTGCTGGCTTACGCAAACAAGGAGTCAATTGTTGTTGGCGGAGACCTCCTGATGCCTCTGGTTAAGCCTGGTCAGCTCATCCCCGTTGATTCTGAGCACAGTGCCATCTTCCAGTGCCTTATTGGCGAGAACCCCGCTGATATCCAGAGGATTTGGCTTACCTGCTCTGGTGGTCCGTTCTTTGGATATTCTCGCGAGCAGCTCAAACACGTTTCGGCCGACGACGCCTTGGCGCATCCAACCTGGAAGATGGGTGCCAAGATTACCATCGACTGCGCCACGCTCATGAATAAGGGCCTCGAGCTCATTGAGGCTCATCACCTCTTTGACACTCCAATGGATAAGCTTGAGGTGTTGGTACATCGTCAGAGTCGCATTCACTCTATGGTTGAGTTTATAGACGGCTCTGTTAAAGCGCAGCTCGGAGCCTCTGATATGAGGCTGCCTATCCAGTTTGCGCTGAGCTATCCACATCGTTGGCCAGCAATTGCTCAGCCGGTTGAGTGGCAAGAAACCGCTCCTCTCACAGGCGATTATGCTGACGAGAAGACCTTTGGATGCCTAGCTCTTGCTCGTCATGCAGGAACTGTTGGTGGAACGCTTCCTTGCATTATGAATGCAGCTAATGAAGTTGCTAACCATGCATTTAGACGAGGAAGATGTTCATTTCTTGATATTGAGCGCATTGTTGCAGAGACTATGAATGCCTCTGAAGTTCAAAGGGTAGAAGACCTTCAACAATTGACGCTTGTAGACGCAGAGGCACGAGCTTTAGCCCGTTCTTTTGTGGGATAGGAATTTTGTGAATTTGTTAGCTATTCTTTCACCAATTTTTTGGGGACTCTTGGTCCTCTCGCTCCTTGTATTTGTTCACGAGGCTGGTCATTACGGTATGGCTCGCCTGTGTGGTGTCCGTGTTACTGAGTTCTTCTTAGGCATGCCGTTCAAGTACAAGCTTTCTCATAAGAGCAAAAAATACGGTACTGAGGTTGGCGTGACTCCACTTCTTTTTGGTGGCTATACGCGCATCTGCGGTATGGAAGGCGAGCTAGATGAGCTGCTTCCACAAGCTCTGATGAGCGTTCAAGAGGCAGGTTCACTTGAGGTTGGCACGCTTGCTGCAAAACTTAACTGTGAGGATGAGCGCGCCTACAATCTGCTGTACACCCTTGCAGATTGGGGCTCCATTGAGCTTGTCAAAGAGTCAGATGAGCTAACGCACACCACGTTTCAGACGCTTGCGCGTGACGCTGAGCTTCGCTGTGAGTATGATCGTGGTCACAACTTTGAGCTTGAAGGCTCTACAGCAGCAGGGGAGCCTCGTGTTCCACAGATGTCCGCTGATGATTTCTTTGCTCAAGAAAAGGCTCATACGTATGTTGGTGTAAACGTTCCCAAGCGCCTGCTCATGATTTTGGGCGGACCCCTGGTTAACATTGCGCTTGCCTTTGTGCTGGTCGTAGGCTCCCTCATGTTTGTTGGTATTCCTGCCGCACAAAACAAGGCACAGTTGGGCGCAGTTGAGTCTGGCTCTCTGGCAGCTATTTCCGGTCTTACTCCCGGAGACACTATTCTTACCTTTAACAAGGTAGAGGTACATACCTGGGAAGACCTTACTACTGCTATCAAAGATGCAATGTCCAATGGAGGCAAGGATATCCCAGTCACGTATGAGCGCAATGGCATTCAGCTTGAAACTACCATTAAGCCGGTTTTACGTCCTGACGATAAGATCATTGGCGTGTCACCCGTAATGACCATGTATCACTTCTCGTTTATTGACGCATCTGCCGCAGCTGTATCGTATGCTGCACAGGTTGGACAGTTTGCCCTAAGACTGCTCATTCCAACGCAGACTATGGAAGTTCTTAACCAGTCGTCTTCTGTTGTGGGTATTTCTGTCATGGCTTCAGAAGCTGCCGCAGAGGGTTTCTCGACTCTTATTATGCTGGTAGCAGCCATTTCAATGTCACTTGGCTTTATGAATCTTTTACCTATTCCACCGCTTGATGGCGGAAAGATTCTGATTGAGGTAATTCAGGTGATTATCAGAAAGCCTCTGTCCATCAAAGTTCAAAATATTTTGTCCTACATTGGTTTGGCGTTTTTCCTGTTTGTATTTGTTGTTGCACTGAGAAACGATATTCTTCATTTACTTTTTAGGTAGCTGATTTTATGTCTGAGATTGCTCGCACAAAAACTCATCCCGTTATGGTTGGATCTGTTCAGGTTGGCGGCGGCGCTCCCGTTTCCGTTCAGTCTATGTGCACCACTAAAACAGACGATCCAGATGCAACACTCCTTCAGATCAAGGGGCTTGCCGAGGCAGGGTGCGAGATTATCCGTGTGGCAATTCCTGATGCAAAGGCCTTGGATGGTTTTGAAGAGATTTGCAAATACTCGCCGCTTCCTGTTGTTGCTGATATCCACTTTGACTACAAGCTTGCGCTTGAAGCTGCAAAGAGAGGTGCTGCTGCGCTTCGTATTAATCCAGGCAACATTGGCTCTATGGAACGCGTGGACGCTGTTATTGATGCAGCTAAAGAGGCCCACATTCCTATCAGAATTGGTGTTAACGCAGGTTCTCTTGCTAAAGAATTTGATACAAGACAAGATATGACCCTTGTCGAGAAACTCGTGGCGTCGTCAAAGTCATTTGTAGAGCATTTTTCTTCTCGCGGTTTTGAGGATATTGTCTTGTCCGCAAAGGCTCATGATGTCCCCACTACGCTTGCGGTCTATCGTGCGCTTTCAAAAGAGCTTCCACAAACTCCTCTGCATGTAGGTGTAACCGAGGCTGGCGCACTGAGGCAGGGAACGGTAAAGAATTCTGCCGCAGTTGGTATTTTGCTGGAAAGTGGCATTGGTGATACCATGCGCCTGTCTTTGACGGCTGATCCTGTAGAAGAGGTTCATGTAGCATGGGAGCTTCTTGCTGCTCTTGGCATGCGTCGCATTAAGCCAGAGCTGGTAAGCTGTCCTACGTGCGGCAGGTGTGGCGTTGACATGATTCCTATTGCAGAAGAGGTTACCAAGCGTTTGGATGGCGTTCGTGCTCCAATTTCTGTGGCGGTCATGGGTTGCGTTGTTAACGGACCTGGTGAGGCTAGGGGCGTTGACCTTGGCGTTGCCTGTGGCAAAGGTCAGGCAGTGTTGTTTGAAAACGGCAATCCTCTTA
Organism: Lancefieldella sp.; assembly: GCF_057237245.1. Taxonomy (NCBI): domain Bacteria; kingdom Bacillati; phylum Actinomycetota; class Coriobacteriia; order Coriobacteriales; family Atopobiaceae; genus Lancefieldella; species Lancefieldella sp. The sequence continues at coordinate 184,191 of NZ_DBHHJM010000002.1, read as the reverse complement.
GAAAAGTGCCTGAAGATAAGATTGTTGATGAGCTATTCGCCGAAATAGAGAATCGTTTTGGCAAAAAATAAGTAAACTATACGTATTACTTCATATTGAAAGGAAACTACCTTGAAGCACTGGATGCGCATGTCTTCTTTGTATGCACCAACACTCAAAGAAGATCCAGCTGAGGCTGTACTTGCAAGTCACCGCCTGCTCCTTCGTGCTGGCATGATCAGAAAGACCGCTGCAGGTCTTTACTCTTATCTGCCACTTGCATGGCGCTCTCTTTTAAAGATTGAGGCCATCATCCGCGATGAGATGGACGGTATTGGTGCTCAGGAGATTCTTGTTCCTATTATGACCCCCGCTGAGCTCTGGGAAGAGTCTGGTCGTTGGGATGTCTATGGTGATGAGCTCATGCGTATGCATGACCGTCATGATCGTCAGTTTGCTCTTGGTCCAACTCACGAGGAAACCTTTACAGACCTTATTAGAAACGAGCTCAAGAGCTATAAGCAACTTCCTGTAACGCTTTATCAGATTCAGGATAAGTTCCGTGACGAGCGTCGTCCACGTTTTGGTCTTATGCGCGGCCGTGAGTTTATTATGAAAGACGGATATTCCTTCTCGGCAAATCAAGAGTCGCTGCAAGAGTGCTATGACCAGGAAAAGGTTGCTTACCAGAACGTTTGTGACCGTACTCGTCTTAAGGCTCTGCAGGTAGTTGCAGACTCTGGTCAGATTGGTGGAGACACCTCTGTTGAGTTTATGGCGCTGGCAGAGGCTGGCGAGGCAAGCCTAGTCTATTGCGATTGCGGCTATGCTGCAGATACTGAGGCAGCTGCAGCAAAGATCAACGTAGAAGAGCGTGAGTCTGGCAAGATGTGCGAGATTCACACTCCTGGTATTGGCTCGATTGATGACGTTGCTGAGTTCCTCCACGTTTCACCTGCAGCAACTCGCAAGGCTCTTGCACTTGTTGACGGAAACGGTAAGCCAGTTGTGTGCTTTGTTCCAGGCACTCATGAGCTCAACGAGGTAAAGGCTGAGCACGTCTTCGGTGACTATCATATGATGACCGATGAAGAGCTTGAGGAGTATGGTCTCATTAAGGGCTTCATTGGACCTGTTGGTCTACCTGAGGGTATCCGCGTTGTTGGAGACCTCTCCCTTGAAGATGCTCAGTGGTGGCTCTGCGGTGCTAACAAAGTAGACTACCACCTTGATCACGTTGAGCTTGGCCGTGACTTTGAGATTAACGAGTGGAAAGATCTTGTCACTTCTCAGGAGGGCGATATTTGCCCTGAGTGTGGTCTTCCTCTACATGCCGCTCGCGGTATTGAGGTTGGTCAGGTCTTCCAGCTTGGCACCAAGTATTCTTCGGCCCTTAACGCCACCTTCACCGATGAAAACGGCGAGGATAAGCCTCTTGTTATGGGCTGCTATGGCATCGGTGTTTCCAGACTGCTTGCTGCCGTTGTTGAGCAATACAATGACGAGAAGGGCATCAAGTGGCCAGTCTCTGTTGCTCCTTATGAGGTTTCTGTTCTTTGTCTCTCTGACAAAGACCCAGAGATTTGGGATGCTGCAGGCGCTGTAGCTGACGCTTGCGTTGCTGCTGGTCTTGAGACTGTTGTTGATGACCGTGCAGAGCGTCCTGGCGTTAAATTTGCTGACGCAGACCTTATCGGTTTCCCATGGCAGGTAATTGTGGGCAAGAAGGGCGTTGCAAACGGCATTGCAGAAGTCAAAGAGCGCGCTACCGGCGAGCGCTTTGAGGTTGCCCTTGATGAAGTTGGCTCTTGGCTGGCCGAGAAGATCCTTCCAGAGCGCGAGCTTTAAAATATACAACCAATTAGAAAATTGTCGAGAAAAACAGAGCTTTGGTTTGCTATAGTATTTCCCGCACCACGTTCGGGGAATTAGCTCAGCTGGGAGAGCGCATGACTGGCAGTCATGAGGTCAGGGGTTCGATCCCCCTATTCTCCACCACGCATTCTGGCGGCGGCATCAGTCGCCGCTTTTTTCTTACGGGCTCATGGCGCAACGGTTAGCGCAGGGGACTCATAATCCCTGGGTTGGGGGTTCAAATCCCTCTGGGCCCACCAAACACACATGTGGCGAGAAACCCCTTTGGTTTTCTCGCCATTTCTTTTACCGAAACACTCTACCGTTTAATGATTCGATTACTTAATTTATATAAAAGACGGGTACAATAGCCAAAGTGATATTTGATAGATAGGGGATATATGACTCCTGAGACTCGCAAAATGAAGCTCTTTAGTCTGGCGCTTTTGATTGGCGGACTTTTAGGTCTTGTTAATGTTGCGGTTCTTGTAATTGGTGCTGGTCCATCAATTGATTCCGCTCTTCTTTTGCTTGCAAGTATGATCTCGCTTCTAACTGGTGGTTATGCAGCTAGAGAGGCTAATGTACCTAATAGAGCTGTTGCTGCCTATCCAATGATTTTTGGATCATGCGTTGTATTAGCTGCTATTGTTGTTGGACAGTTGGTGCTTAAACCATCTGTTACCTTGCAGTTTATTGAGCTATTTGCACTTTTGGCAATGGCAAGCGCTGTTGCTCGAGGATCTCATAAAGTCAAAAAATCTCTCGAAGCCAAGTAAGTTGTTTTGTTGACGTTGTTTTATTGCTCTAACTCCGCTTGTGTACGTTTTTTCTCTGTGAACTGACTTGTTGGGGGTTTGTATGGATCGTGGAACTAAGTTGATGATGGCTCTTTCCTCTATGCTTGGTGCGCTTGGCGTTGCCGGAATTGTCATCTTTGCCTTCTCAGTTGGCTATGGTCGTTTCTCTTCAAGCATGATTGTGCTTCTGTTGTGCAGCTTAATGGCAGTTTATTGCTGCTATATTCTGCAGAAATGCATCAGCTTGGCTAAAGACTTTGAGAAAACCCACGGCATTGTCCGTCTTGTTGCTGGTATTGAGCTTATTCTCTTTACCATTGAATGGGTTTTTGTATCGCAGCTTTCATCTCAGCCTATGGTAATTACGCCAATGATTCTTCAGCTTATCTTCCTGGGAATTATTCTTGTTCAGATGAATAAAGCTGTGTCTACGTATTCACCTTCAAAAAAGTCAAAAGCTAGAAATTAGCGTCATTGTTTGTTATTATTGCAAGTCGTTCGGGCGATTGGCTCAGGGGTAGAGCACTTCCTTCACACGGAAGGGGTCGCTGGTTCAAATCCAGCATCGCCCACCATAGAAATTTAAAGGCCTAGGTAACTGGGCCTTTTTTTGTTAGTACTTAGTTACAGTAATGACTAATATTTATTGCCAAGCACACATATTAGAGCTTCCCTTATATACTTGAGCTCTAGGAAAGGGGAGATGTATGACAGATTCAACTAACAATTCCAGCACTCTTAATCCAGTCGAGCAGTTTGATATGTATGTTGCTCACGTTGGCATTAACGCAAGCAATGCGGACGAGGCAGAAAAGATTGCCAACCTGTTTACCGCTCTTATGGGACTTCCAACTATTGAGCAGCCACCCTCATTTTTTGCAGGGACCCTGGTAGAGGTCATGAAACAAAATGGCCGAGGCACAAAGGGTCATATTGGCTTCCATGTTAACAATATTCCTGCTGCCGAGAAGTACTTTGCAGGTCGTGGCTTTGAAATCGATGAGTCATCTAGAAGGCTTAATTCAGATGGCAGTACGTTTTTGGTCTATTTCAAAGACGAGATTGCTGGCTTTGCTATTCATCTCACCATGGATAAATAAGCCAACTTCATTAAATTGATTTACGATTATTTGGCGAGAAGATCTTTCAAGTAGAAGAGCCTTCTCGCTTTTTTGTGTGTGGATGGATAGGGAATAGCTATTTATAGGTGATTCTTATTGTTGATGATATGAAAATTTAATAAATTGCAATTTAGAATGCAGTTTATATTCATTTTAATGATATTTTCTTTTATCATTTGATTTAGATATTTGTAATCCTTTATGGATTTGGAAGGTTTGAAGTGAAAAAGTTCAAGTATGTAGTAGCGTCGATTTTAGTTGCACTATGCTGCGTAATTGTCATTGGAGTTCCAAAGTTTGCGCTTGCAGAAGCAGCAGTTCAAAATCAGCTCACGGTTAATGTTACTGATGACTATTATGGTAAACCTGTTGATGGCGTAACAATTACCGTGACTAATACAGTTACCGGTACCAACGCTGCAACTATGATTACTAACCAAAACGGTAGAGCTCAGACTAGCCTTGCTAACGGAAGTTATAAGGTTGAGCAGACAACGTTTAAAGCTGGATATGTTATTGATCACACAGCTAAAAACGTGACTTTCTCCGCTCCTGCTGGTAGTAATGGCGATCCTCAGACCATTAACTTTGAAAATGTCCATATTATGGGCCAGCTTTATGTTGGTGCCGAGAAGAAGATATCAGGTAGTATTTGGGATTCAAATGCTATTACTGATATTCAATTTGACATTGAAGATGAATTTGGAAATAGAATTGCCTCAAATGTTCCAGGTGGACAAAGCGTCACCGTACCAGTAACAGGAAGCTATACGCTTATTCCAAAAAATTATCCCACTCGTTATGCATATAATACCGATGCTGTAATGGTTGATTCGGTCTTTGCATGTTCTCCAACCAGCAATAATGGCATGGTTCCTCTACATGCTGTAACGTTCCCTTATGATTCAGATACTCGTCTCTTCGAGCAAACAACTCGCGCAACAATTAAACTCCCAACTAGAATTGGTAATATTGTTGTAAGAGTTGTTGACCAATACGGAAACCCTATTGCTGGCGCAACTTTAAAGGCAACTCCTGCTTATGAAATAACTCCTGGAATTCCATCACCAGCATGTCCTCCTTCTATGGGTGGATTTAATACACCTGATCCAGCCTATTTAACTGGTTCTAGCGCTCCTCGTGCTATGACTCAGGACCCGTCAGCTCCCGGTGTCCCTTATACTCAGACAGGTGAGTTGAATAGGGATTCTGATGACAATTATCTGCTCACAACTGGGCCTGATGGCACCGTAATTATTCCGGATTATCTTGTTGAGAGAGAATCTACTATTACTCAGCTGACCACTCTTGATGGCTACACTATCGATGACCCTAATCCTCAGGTTGGTGAGATTACTGGCTCTAACGAAACAACCACGGTTACTTTTGTAAATCGTAGGCCAGAGCCACCTGCTCCAGAGCCACAGCCAGAACCTCAGCCAGAGCCACAGCCAGAGCCACAGCCTGAGCCAACTCCAGAGCCTACTCCTGAGCCTCAACCACAGACTCCGGAAAAGCCTAAGACTCCAAAGAAAAAGAAGGCTGTACTTCCAGACACTTCTGACATTTCTGGTGTCTCTTCTTTAATTGTTGGAATTACAGGTACATTAAGCTCTCTTGCTGGTGTCTCAATGTATCTGAGCAAGAAACGTTTCTAAGACTATAGGATTTATTGAATCTACTTCAAAATTTGCTTATGTCTATCAAGTGAACAACCTGTGCATTTAGTAATTTGAAAATGTATGGGGAGTTCACTTGATTTTTATAAGGTGAGTACAGATTTCCTCAGTTTTGCCAGTTAAAAATTTGAAATAATTGTGTTTAGTCTTGGATATTATCTTTAATTTAATGTCTAATTCCCTTACTATAGATAGAAGTATTTACTAGTACGGTTCGGTTTTAAGGAATTGAATTGAAACGATATAAAAACATTGTTCTTGCTATTCTTGTTGCGTTGACGCTTGTTGTGTCAGTTATTACTCCAAGAATTGCTCTTGCAGACTCTAATGAGATTAGTGCTCTTGCTGTTGATAAATACACACGTGAACCAATTGAGGGCGTACATGTTGTAATTTATCAAGGTGGTTCTACCATCGTGGCCGAGGGAGACACAGACGCTGATGGTTACTTTAGACCTTATCTTCCTCTTCCTGACGGTGCTTATAGAGTTGAACAAACCACTTATAAAGAAGGCTATGTTCCTCAGGTCGACTCTGTTTCTTACGTTTTTCAAGACGCTACATATGGTTTAGGTGAGGTGGTCGTTGCTGAACTGGAGAACCAGCCAATTTTAGGCAATATTATTGTTAAAGTCGTTGACACAGATGGCAATCCTATTGCCGGTGCAACTCTTAAGGCTACTGCCGCAAACGTTGCTGGACCTCGTATCCCAACACCTCCATTTACTCAGACCGGTATTCTCACCATGGAGGCTGACGGAAGCTACTCTCTTACAACTGGTGCAGATGGCTCTGTTGTAATTCCTAACCTTATGGGTAACACTTCCACTACCATCACACAGCTCACCACCATTGATGGTTACCAGATTGATACTACGGTTCGTGTTGGTCAGATCACTGGTACAAATACTACTGCCACAGTAACTTTTGTTGATCCTCGTATTCCTGCTCCAACGCCTGCACCAGATCCAACACCTGCTCCAGAGCCACAGCCTGAGCCAACTCCAGCACCAGAGCCTCAGCCAGAGACCCCAAAGGCTAAGAAGGTTAAGAAGTCCGTTCTTCCAAATACCGGTGATAATGCGCTTACGCTACCTTTGATTATTGGCGTTGCTGGTGCAACTGTTGTTGTTGCTGGTGCTGCTCTTTTCCTTCATAAGAAGCGTCAATAAATCTTCATAAGCCTGGTTTCATTTACATAATTCACCACGTAAATCAAGTGAATGACTTATACTTATCCAGTTCAGATATGTATGAGGAGTTCACTTGATTGCTCTTGCGGATAAGATTTCTAAGTCATTTGGCGGCAGAGTCCTTTATTCAAACGCAACACTTCAGCTCAATGCAGGTGAGCGTTGGGCTTTAGTTGGTCCTAATGGTGCGGGTAAGACTACGCTTCTAAAGATCATCATGGGCCTAGAGTCTGCTGATGAGGGAACTGTTACCTTTGCAAAAGACGCTACTCTTGGATACCTTGAGCAAGAGACAGAGCTCATGGGAGATAGAACTGCCCTCAACGAGGTTATCGAATCTGCCCATGAGATTAAACAGTGGGAGAGAAAGGTCAACGACCTTTCAATCAAAATTGCCGAAACTCCCGAAGGCGCAACGCTCAATAAGTATCTTGAAGACTATGCTCATGCTATGGAGCGCTTTGAACGCCTTGGTGGTTATGAGCTTGAAAGTAGAGCTCGTCAGATTCTTGCAGGTCTTGGCTTCCCAGTGGAAGATTTTGACAAGCCCGCTAAAGAGTTCTCGGGCGGCTGGCAGATGCGTATTTCTTTGTCAAAGTTGCTCCTTCGTCGACCTGACGTTCTTCTCTTGGACGAGCCTACCAACCACCTGGACTTGGAATCTGTTCAGTGGCTTGAGAGGTTCTTATCGTCATATGATGGAACGGTTCTGCTGGTTAGCCACGACCGTTCATTTATGGATGCTTGCGTGACGCATGTTGCAGCACTTGAGAATCGCATGCTAGTTACGTATACCGGCAACTATTCTGGCTATCTTCATCAGCGAGAAGAAAATCTTGAACAGCTTCGCGCTAAACGTGCAGCTCAAGAGCGCGACATTGCTCATATGGAGACCTTCATTGAGCGTTTTAGGTATAAGCCTACCAAGGCAAAACAGGTTCAAGAGCGCGTTGCAAAGGTCGAGAAGATCCGTGAAGAGCTGGTAGTTCTTCCAGAGCAGTCTCACCACATGCATTTTAGGTTCCCAGAGCCCCCTCGTACCGGAGATACCGTAATTTCTCTTAAGGGTGTAGCTAAATCGTACGAGGATAACTTTGTCTACGATAACGTTGACCTCAAGCTGTATCGAGGAGATCACGTAGCGCTTGTTGGTCCTAACGGCGCTGGTAAATCTACCCTTATGAAGCTCATTGCCGGCAAGCTGAAGCCAGATGCTGGTGAGATTAGCCTTGGTCAAAACGTTACTGAGGCCTACTACGCACAGCACCAGCTTGAAGAGCTCAACCCTGCAAATACGGTACTTGCAGAGCTTGATACGGTGGCTGCAGGATGGACTACCTCTGAAGAGCGTAGATTGCTCGGAGCCTTCCTATTCCATGGCGATGACGTTGAGAAACGCGTGAATGTGCTATCTGGTGGCGAGCGTGCTCGTTTGGCCCTTGCTAAGATGCTGGTTTCTCCAGATCCACTGTTGCTTCTGGACGAGCCAACTAACCACTTGGACATTGACTCCGTTGACGTCCTGGAAAAGGCGCTTGTTGACTTCCCGGGTACCATCATCTTGATCAGCCACGATGAGCACCTGGTCAGAGCTGTAGCAAACAAGGTTGTGGATGTTCGCGACCACAAGGTTACGGTCTACGATGGAGACTACGATTACTTCCTCTTTAAGCTTGCAGAGCTTCAAGCAGCGGCTCAGGGGGAGACGTCGAGCAAGACCGTGTCCTCGTATGGAACTTCGGGTGCAAGAGCGGTTAAGAGTGCTGGTCCAGAGGCGGGTCAAGCTGCAGGATCTTCTCGCAATGTGAAGACTAAGGAGCAGAGAAGAGCTGAGGCGGAGGAGCGCAATCGTAGAAGTCGTGCGCTTAGAGAGACCAAGAAACGTCTGGACGAGGTTGAGGCAGCGCTGACTCCTGCGCATAAACGATACGATGAGCTCATGACGCTTATGGCTGACGAGGCTCTCTATAACGATCCTCAAAAGTTTGATGAGTGCATGGCGGAATACCAGGCACTTTCTAAGAAGATTCCTGCGCTTGAGGCTGAATGGTTGGAACTTTCAGAAAAAATGGAAGCAGACATTGATGAGTAGGTAGTTTTGCCAATCTTGGGTAAAATTGTCTTGTACCTACTGTCTTGTACCTACTGTCTTGTACCTACTGTCTTGTAACTAACGTCATGTTCTTGAGAGTCTTTGTTTGTACGTGCCTGTCTGCACAGTTTTTGCAGATGTTGAGATAAGGATTGTTGTGCCAACTGCTTTAACATCAGTTCCATCGCTTTTGACAACGCTCGCTGAATTTGCACTGGTAATCTTTGCCATTGTGGTTCACGAGGTTGCGCATGGCTTTGTGGCATACAAGTGCGGAGACCCTACCGCTAAAATGTCTGGCCGTTTGACGCTCAATCCACTGGCACACATTGACTTGTTCGGTACGGTTCTTTTGCCGTTTATGTTGGTATTGATGGGTGGTCCTAGCTTTGGTTACGCAAAGCCTGTTCCCTATAACCCCAACTACCTCAAAGATCGTCGTCGTGACGAGATTCTGGTAGCACTCGCAGGTCCAGCTTCTAACATCTTGCAGGCGTTTCTCGGTGCACTCTTATTGCGTTTGCTCAACGCATTAGCAGTTGCATTTGGTGCAGCACTAAATCCGCTGGTAATGTACTATGTTTCTTCGCTGGTAATCTTCTACATTCAGATTAATGTAAGCCTGGCAGTCTTTAACATGCTGCCAATTCCACCTTTGGACGGCTCTAAGCTGCTGTTATATTTTCTTGGCGAGAAAAACCGTCAAAAGTTCTACGCCATTGAGCCTTACTGTATGATTGCTGTAGTGGGACTCATGTTCTTTGCGCCTGGCTTTTTCTCGTCCATTATTGGGGGCATTTCTAACGTCATTTTGAGCCTGCTTGCGAGAATCATCTAATGTCGTACAAAGTAAACACTGCAACATATTCTGGCCCGTTTGACCTGCTGCTTCAGCTGGTAAGTAGGCAAAAAGTTGCTATTGGCGCCATTTCTATCTCTGAGGTTGCTGATCAGTACCTGGCAGAAGTTGACGCCATGGAAGAGCTTGACCTAGACGTTGCCAGTGACTTTGTCCTTGTTGCGTCAACGCTTTTGGATATGAAAGCTCATGCCTTGGTGCCTCAAGACGTTTCGCTCAAAAGCTCATATGATGAAGATGAGTATGATGACGAGCTTGACGGGCTTTCTCCTGATGAGGCGAGAGAAGTTCTTATTGCTCGCCTTATTGCCTATAAGCAGTTCAGAAATGCAGGTGCCGCACTAGGTAGCCGCATGGAGGCAGAGTCGTACATGTTCCCACGCTCAGTGGGCCCAGATCCTGATTTCTTAAACCTCATGCCAGACTATCTTGAGGGCATTACCCTCAGAAGCCTTGCCGTCATCTGTGCGGACATTGACTCAAAACGTGAGACATTCTTGCTTGAAGCAGAACATGTGGCACCAAAAAGGCTCCCAGTGGCCCTGACGGTAGCTTCTGTGGACCGACTGACGCGCTCTAAGGGCAAGGTGACGTTCTCTGAGCTCTTAGACGGTCAAGATACGCCAGAAATTGTGGTTGCAAATTTCTTGGCAGTGCTTGAACTCTTTAAGCGCGGTCTTGTTCGTGTTCAGCAGGATGTCATCTTTGGCGAGATTGAGATTGAGCACATAGAGGGCGCAGATTCATACCAGCTTGATGAGTCGGTTCTTTTGGAACTAGAAGAACTATCTGGTGATGAGCCAGACCTTGAAGGATTTAACTTGTCTCAAAACGCACTCGATGATGTCCAGCAGACGCTTTTATCGTTAACTCAAACGCCCGATGAAGCACAGAAAGAGGCGGAATAACTTATGGCAGAAGAGCTTACCTATTTAGATTCCGAGTCGCTCAAAGGCGCACTAGAATCACTGCTTTTGGTTGCAACAGATGCAATCACCACGGCCGACTTTTCCAAGGTCACCAATGCAGCTCCTGCCGAGGTTGCCCAAGCGCTCAAAGAGCTTGCAGAGGAGTACACGCGCTGCAACAGGGGATTTCAGCTCAGAGAGGTAGCCGGCGGTTGGCGTCTCTTTACGCACCCAGCTCACCATCAGCTGGTCAGCGATTTTGTGCTCTCCTGGGATACGCGTCGCCTTTCTCAGGCAGCACTTGAGACGCTGGCGGTTATTGCTTATCACCAGCCCGTTACTCGTGAAGGCGTCCGTGCCATTCGTGGTGTTAACTCTGATGGTGTTATCTCTTCACTTCGCGAGAAAAACCTTGTGCGTGAAGTGGGCAAAGAGGCAGATAGGGGACAGGCCATTCTCTATGGCACAACAGCCCTTTTCTTAGAGCGCTTTGGCCTCAAGTCTTTGCGAGAGTTGCCGCCGCTGGAAGATTTTGCCCCTGACGAGGAGTCCAAGCAGTTTATTCGCGAGAGACTCTCTGGCAGAAGCTTCACTTCAACGCTTGAAGAAGCCGCAGAAGACATTGACGATGAGCGCTCCCTTTTGGGAGACAGCTACGATACGCAAGAGGATGCATAGGCCGTGGCAGAAGAGCGTATTGTCCCCATGCGCCTGCAGCGCTTTTTGGCGCGTGCGGGAGTGGCTAGCCGTCGTGGCTCTGAGCGCCTAATGACCTCTGGTCGCGTCACGGTAAACGGCCAGGTAGTCACCGAGCTTGGCAGTAAGGTTGATCCGCTGGTAGATGTTGTAGCAGTTGACGGCATTGTCTGCTCAATTGCCGAGAAACCCGTCTACTTGATGCTCAACAAACCTGCAGGTTACTTAACTACTATGAAAGATCCTCAGGGTAGACCAACCATTGTGGACATGGTTCCCACTGACAGATATCCGGGACTTTTCCCTGTTGGACGTCTTGATATGGATACCACGGGTCTTTTGTTCTTTACTACCGATGGTCAGATGGCACAAGAGCTTTTGCATCCCTCAAAGCATGTATGGAAGCACTATGTTGCTCATGTAGTAGGTACGCCTACAGAAGAGCAGCTAGATCGCCTGCGCGAAGGTATTGAGCTTGAAGACGGCCCTGCAGCTCCTGCTGAGGTTGAGATTGTTTCCAACGATGCCAAGATGAAGGCACTTCTCGCCCCACAAGGTTTGGGAAAAACCGGTGGAGGAGAGCCAAACTCCCTGGTCAGCGTAACTATTAGAGAAGGCAGAAAGCACCAGGTCAAAAAGATGCTTCAGGCTATTCACCATAGAGTTCTTGCACTCCACAGAGACACGTTTGGGCCGCTCCATCTTACAGGCGTTAAAGAAGGCGAGTGGAGGCTTCTCACAGAAGAGGAAGTTGCAGCTCTGGAGCGCACTATTGGTAGAGAGCCTGGTGCTTCTCCCATCATGCCTTTACATGCCAGCAAGTAATTACTAGTTGCACGATTTCTAAGTGCAAGTCAAACAGCTCAAACACGCCAGAGAGGAGACATAATGCAGCCATTTGAAGTTCCAGCTCAGGTTCATCGCATTTTGTTTATGCGCCACCCAGAGAGTGTGGCTAATACACAGCGCTTTTTCAGCGGCAGAAGAGACGTTGAGCTTACCGAGCATGGCGTTGAACAGCGAGAACACGCTGTTCGTGCACTTGTTGCATTTCATCCAGATAGAATTTGGACCTCTCCTTTATCTCGCTGCAAAGACATGGCCCAGATGGCTGCCATCGAGCTTGGTATTCCTTGTGAGGTAAAAGATGACCTTGCAGAGATGGATTTTGGCATTTTGGAGAGCAAGCGTTTTGCTGATGCAGAAGAGATTTTAAAGCCCTACGGTCTTACGTTTCCTTGGGCTTCAGACAAAAACGGCCACTCCATACCTGCTCCAGAAGCAGAGTCATACGAGCAGGTAAGAAGCAGGTGTCGCGATATTCTTAACGAGCTTTCCAGTCTTTCTGGACGGACTGTTTGTATTTCTCACGGCGGCTATTTGCGTTCTATGATGGCAGAGATTTTTGGCATCCCAGGTAGTTCAAGCTGGAATGTACATCTTGCAAATGTCTCTTCAATCTTCTTTACTAGTACAGGCAGTTCTGATTTCAAGCTTGGTGGATTTAACCTTGATCCAGAAGAGGTTATTCGTCGTTCCACTGAGCCAAGTTTTTACGATTTTCGTGACATTTGGGGTGTCACCAAGGGGGATAAGTAATGATTGTTGCTATTGACGGCCCAGCAGGCTCCGGAAAGTCTACGGTTGCTCGCGCCCTTTCTGATCGCCTGGATTTGATTTTCCTTGATACGGGTGCAATGTATCGCTCGGTAACCGTAGAATGCCTGCGTCAAGGCATCGATATGACTGATACCGAGAAAATCATTCAGATAGCACGCAGCATTAGCATCTCGTTTGGTAACTCCGCAAACGGCCAGACCGTCTACGCAAACGGCTCAAACGTTACAACAGAGATTCGTACTCCCGAGGTAGACAGAAACGTTAGTGCTGTTGCAGCCATCCCTGAGGTCCGTGAGGCTATGGTCACGCTTCAGCGTCGCGCGGGCGAGAATGGCGATGTAGTTGCTGAAGGTCGTGACATTGGCACCGTGGTATTCCCCGAAGCTGATGTAAAGGTCTTCTTGACCGCAGACCCTGCTGCTCGAGCTCACCGCCGAGCCGTTCAGCGCCAGGGTGGAGACGCAGCTACCGGAAACGATGCCCAGGTAGACGCCAAGAGTGAAGAGAAGATTCTCGAAGACATCAAGGCTCGCGATAAGGCTGATTCTGAGCGGAAGGCAGCTCCACTTCGTGCTGCAGAAGATGCCCACCACATTGACTCTTCTGCGCTTTCTGTTGAAGAGGTTATTGCAGCTATTATTGCCCTGCATCCTGGACTCGGCAAAAGAGATGCCCGCAACCACAGGGCTTCTCACCAGGGAAATGGATCAGAGAGCAGCTCTTCTGATGACGGGAAGTCTCACACGGAAGAGCCTAAGCGCTCCGAGAAAAAGTCTTCTATAGCAGCGGCATCTAAGCGTTTGCGTCTTTTTGGCGGAAACTCATTTGACGATTATTACGATACCGCGCTTGCTGATTTTCCAGCTCCAGCCAAGTTCTTTAAGTGGCTGGCAGTAAGTGTACTTGGGCTGATTACAAAAATCTGGTTTAGATGGCGCTGGGACAATGACCAGCTCTTTGTTGGCGATAAGACCCCTCGCGTTCTTATCATGAACCATCCAACGTTTTTGGACCCCATTGTTACTGTTGTTCACCTCCTTGTTCACGGTATCCCCGTGAGAACCATCTACAAGAGTGAGTTCAACAAATTCAAACCGCTTCAGTGGGCGCTTTCTAGACTGGGCGGTATTCCAGTAGACCGCGGAACTGCCGATATGAAGGCAATTCGTCGTGCAACTACGGCACTTTCTAGAGGAGAAATGCTTCTCATTTATCCTGAGGGTACCAGAGTCAGAAGTAATACTGAACGTGGAGAAACCCATGGCGGCTTTGCGCTTATCGCACAGCTTGCCAAGGTAGATGTTCAGCCTCTGGCCATTATTGGCGCGCTTGATATTAAGAAAAAAGGTTCTCCTCTGGTTAAGCCGGTAAAGGTGTATCTTCGCGCTGGTCAGAAGGTTTCTTTTAGTGATCTGACTTCTACGAAGCGTAAAGATCAGGCAAAAGAGATGGAAGAAGTGGCCATGGAGCGGGTATACGAGCTAAGAGATGCAATGCTCAAAGAGCATCCCGGAAGGAATTAGTTCGTGCCTACTATTAAAATTGCCGATGAAGCAGGTGCTTGTTACGGTGTAGAAAGAGCTCTTCAGATGGTCCAGCAGGCCGTCAAAGACGCTCATGCGCCCGTGCGCACGCTTGGTCCACTTATCCATAACCCTCGCGTTGTTACGTCCCTTAAAGACCAGGGCGTAGAGGTTGTTGATTCTGCCTCTGCGGCTAAAGGAAGTGCGCTATTGTTGCGCACCCATGGCGTAACTCCCCAAGAGGAGCAGATTGCCAAGGACGGCTGTGTTGACGTACTTGACGCAACCTGTCCGTTTGTAAAGAAGGCTCACGGAGCTGCAGAACTTCTCGCCAAACAGGGCTATGCCGTGTACGTGGTAGGAGAGTCCGGACATCCTGAGGTAGAAGCTACGCTGGCTCACGTGCCAGGTTCTTTGGCTATTGACTCATTAGAAGAAGTTGCCGCTCAGGCGGACGCCATGAGAGCTGCAAAGAAGGTTGGTCTAGTTGTACAGACCACCATGAGCGCCGCTAAGCTCTCTGAAGTAGTTAACGCGGTACTTCCGCTTGTTGACGAGCTTCGCGTCATGAATACTATCTGCGAGGCCACCGCTGGCCATCAGGATTCGTGCATGAGGCTTGCAAAAGAGTCCGACGTCATGATTATTATTGGCGGCAGAATTTCTGCAAATACCACTCGCTTAGCAGAGATTTCAAAGCTCTATTGTCCTGCAACCTATCACATTGAAGGCGCAGATGAGCTGCAAGCTTCCTGGTTTGAAGGAGCTGAGCATATTGGCATTACCGCCGGCGCTTCTACGCCGGAAGCTCATATCAAAGCAGTTACATCAGCTATTGAACAAATTGTAGGCGCCTAACATGGAACAGCGCGCAGACTACGGAAATACAAAATCTGGTGGACTTGGTGCGCTTATTGAGTCCGTTGAAGAGGGTAGTCCTGCGTGGAAGGCTGGCCTTGAGCCCGGCATGATTATCGAGAAGGTCAATGGCGTAGTGCCAAAAGATCTGATTGATTGGCGTTGGGAGGCCGACGGCTCTCTCTGTGAGCTTGAAGTTTCTGTTCCTGGTGATGAGGCGCTTTATGAGTGCGTGCTTGAGCGTGAATCTGGAGAAGACTGGGGCGTTGACTTTGTTGATGTGCTCTTTGATGGCATCAAGACCTGTGTAAACGCGTGCCAGTTCTGCTTTATGGCTATGCTGCCAGAAGACATGCGTCCCTCGCTTTCCATTAGAGATGACGATTATCGCCTGAGCTTCTTGCAAGGCAATTTTGTTACGCTCACTAACCTTACTGACGAGGATGTTGAGCGCATCATCTCTCACAAGCTTGAACCTATGAACGTCTCTCTGCATGCAATCTCTCCTGACGTGCGTCGTAATTTAATTGGCGCTCGCGCTGCTAGAGGCATTGAAGTTCTCGAGAAACTCATGGACGCTGGTATTGAGATTCACGGCCAGATTGTTTTGTGCCCTAATATCAATGACGGTGAAGAGCTTGATAAAACGCTTGATTGGGTAGAGGCTCACCAGCAGATTACCTCGTTGGCTATTGTTCCGCTTGGCTATACCAAAGACTCCAAACGCTTTACGCATTCGTATTCTGATGACGTAGAGCTATCCCGCTCTGTAGTCAAAATTGTTGAACCCTACCAGGAGCGTGCACGAGCTTCTTTGGGCATTACGCGTTTTCAGCTCTCTGACGAGTTCTACGTAGACGCCCAGCTACCTATTCCGCCAGCGTACACCTACGACGGCTATCCGCAATTTTATGACGGTATTGGTATGCTCAGGAGCTTCCTCGATGAGGCTGAAGAGGTCTGTAACACTATGCGTGCAGGCCTTGATGAGGTAGATACCTATCTTTCTGCCCGCTCTCGCAAGATTTTGCTGATTGTAGGAGAAGCTGCTCAGCAAACCATCCAGACCTTCTGCGATGACTGGTCGGCTGATGGCAACGTTTCTACTTTTGCCGTGCGCAACGATTTCTTTGGTGGAGACGTTAACGTCACAGGACTTATCTGCGCCGTTGATCTTCTCGCCCAGGTTCCTGAAGACCTTACAGATGTTCTGGTGGTGCTTCCTGAGGTCATGTTTAACTTTGATAAAGTCACGCTTGATAGCATGTCACTGGCAGATTTAACTGCGCAGCTAGAGGCTCGCGGCGCTAAAGTCATCATGTCAATTCCTGGTCCCACTAACATTGCCAAGTCGTGCATTAAAGCGCTCAAAGAGTGGGATTAGCCACGTATTGCTGGTATTATTAAACCAACTGAATGAAAGGTGAGACATGGCTAAGCCCATTGTTGCTATTGTTGGACGCCCAAATGTTGGCAAGTCCACGCTGGTAAATAGAATTGCCGAGAAACGCGATGCAATCGTACATGAGTCAAGGGGAGTAACCCGAGACCGCTCATATCACGATGCTGACTGGAATGGTCGTGAGTTTAAGCTTATTGACACCGGCGGCATTGAGTCAATTAAGTCGCAGGATCGCTTTGCTCCACACATTCGTGAGCAGGCGCTTCTTGCATGCGAAGAGGCCGACGTTATTGTCTTTGTGGTAGACGGCACCACTGGTGTTACTGACGAAGACGAAGAGGTTGCTCGCATTGTTCGCAAGAGCACCAAGCCTGTGTTTTTGGTTGTCAACAAAAAAGATAACCCCGCAACTGAGCAGGACGGTCTTTGGGACTTCTATGCACTTGGCTGCGGCGAGCCTCTGCCTCTGTCTGCTTCACATGGCCACGGCACTGGTGACTTGCTGGACGATATTGTCAACGCTTTCCCCGAGGCTGATGAAGAACCAGAGGATGATGGCATCCTTAACCTTGCAATTATTGGTCGTCCAAACGTTGGTAAGTCTTCACTGGCAAACCGCCTAGCTAACAAGAAACGCTCCATTGTTTCTGACGTTGCGGGCACTACGCGCGATGCTATTGACACCATGATTGAATGGAAGGGAACTCCCATTCGTCTTGTTGATACTGCAGGTATTCGCAAGAAGAGCCAGGTGCATGAAGACGTTGAGTACTACAGTCTGGTTAGAGGCCTGCAGGCAATGGACCGCGCAGACGTCTGTCTTCTTGTTGTTGACGCCTCTGTTGGCGTAACCGAGCAGGACCAGAAACTTGCAAACATGGCCGTAGAGCGTGGATGCGCGCTGGTGCTCCTGCTTAACAAGTGGGATCTTATTGATTCTGAGGCAAAGCGCGATGAGGTAGCAGTCTCTGTAGCAAAGCGCCTGGCCTTTGCACCTTGGATTGCTTCTATCAACGTTTCTGCACTTACCGGCCGCGCCATTGATAAGGTACTTGCCGCTGCTCTTTCGGCTGCAGAATCCCGCGCACTTCAGCTTAAGACTTCCGAGCTCAACGAGCTTCTCGCCCAGATTAGAGAAGGCGGACACACGGTTTCTGATCGCGGCCGCCGACTTAAGATTCAGTACGCCACTCAGACGGGCTCCAAGCCTCCTGTTATCTCGTTCTGGTGCAACGCTCCAGACCTTGTTGACGATAACTACGAGCGCTTTATTGAGAACAGGCTTCGCGAGAAGTTCTCTCTGGTTGGTACACCTATTCGATTGAAGTTCCGTAAGAAGGTTGAGTCTAACTAATGTCTGGAATTGTTGTTGCTCTGATTTTTGGACTTATTGCGTTTGGCCTTGGCGGCATTCCATTTGGTCTGATTATTGCAAGCGTTATGGCTCATGAGGACATCCGCAAACTTGGATCAGGAAACATTGGCACTACCAATGTTGCAAGAAATGCTGGTAAAGCCGCAGGTATTCTTACGCTTCTATGTGACGCAGGTAAAGGCATTGTCAGCGTCATGCTGGTTCGTTGGTTCTTGGGAGCCCAGGGATTTACTCCTCTGGTCTCGGGAAATGATCACGCAGAGGCTGAGCTCATCATTTCTTTTGTGTATGCCTGCTGCGTTCTTGGTCATATTTTCTCGCCTTGGCTTCATTTCCATGGCGGTAAGGGAATTGCTGTTGGATTTGGCGGAGGCCTTGCAGTAAATCCACTTGCTGCTCTTGTAGCTCTTGCGGTGTTTATTACGCTTGCCGTACCAACTAAGTACGTATCGCTTGGCTCCATTGGCGCAGCTGTTGCCATTCCACTATTCTGCCTGCTATTTGGTATGGATCCCGTGGCAACCATTCCTGTATTTGTTGTAGCGGCGGCAGTTATTTGGGCTCATCGCGAGAATATCAATCGTCTTAATGCTGGCAGTGAGTCTAAATTCTCTTTCGGCGAAAAGAAAAAGGACAACTAAACATGAAAAAAGTTGCTGTTATTGGTTCGGGATCATGGGGTACCGCGCTTTCAACACTTCTTGCTTCAACTTCTGATGAGGTAATTATTTGGTCTCGAGAGGCCGATGTTGCCGAATCAATTAATAAAGAGCACGTCAACTGCAGACATCTTTCTGATTCTGAGCTTCCACACAATATTGTGTCTACCACTAGTGAGGCTGAGGCTCTTACCGGTGTAGATGCTGTTGTTATGGCTGCTCCTTCCGCGTTTTTGCGCTCTGTTTGTGCTGCTTGCGCACCATATCTTGATCCAGAGGTTGATGTTTTGATCCTCTCCAAGGGTATGGAAGCAGGTTCTCACAAGCTTATGCACGAAGTAGCTGCTGACGAGCTGGGAAACCCTGCAAGAATCGCCGTACTTTCCGGTCCAAACCACGCAGAAGAGGTCATTAAACAGGGAATTTCTGCAGCAGTTGTAGCATCTGAAGACGCCGAGGTTGCTAAGCGTTTCCAGACGTTGCTTTCTCGACAATACTTCAGAACCTACGTTAGCTCTGATGTACGCGGTGTCGAGGCATGCGCTGCAGCTAAAAACGTTGTTGCTATTGCCTGTGGTATTGCAGTTGGTCTGGGCAACGGTGATAACGCTCTTGCAGCCCTAATGACCCGCGGTCTTGCAGAGCTTGGACGCGTAGTATGCGCTATTGGCGGAGACCCACTCACTTGCATGGGTCTTGCGGGCATGGGAGACCTGGTAGCAACCTGTACCTCCGAGCATTCTAGAAATAGAACATTTGGAGAAGCCTTGGTCAAGGGTAAGACGCTTCAGTCTTATCAGGAAGAAACAGGCATGGTTGTTGAGGGTGCGCAGGCTGTCATTGGTCTTTATGAGCTTGGTCAGCAGATGAGCGTTGAGATGCCTATCACTTCAGCTGTTCACGCTGTACTTTACGAAGGTGCTACGCCAGAAGAAATTACTTCTCGCCTTACTAACCGCCTTCCAAATGAAGAATTTTATGGAATGACTCGATAGGAGAGTTTGATGAATAACGTCCTGGTAGCACCATCTGTTCTATCTGCAGATTTCTCCAAGCTTAAGAGCGAGCTTGATTCAATTGCAAACGCCGACTATATCCATTACGACGTGATGGATGGACACTTTGTTCCAAATATCTCGTTTGGCCCAGATATTTTCTCGTACTGCAAAAAGTCTTCTGAACTGCCTATTGATGTCCATCTGATGGTTACTAATCCAGCTGAGATTGTGCCGCTATTCCTAGACCGTGGTGCTGACGTTGTCACCTTCCACTACGAGGCCGAGGTTCATGCTCATCGTCTTGTTCACCTTATCAAGGACTCTGGCGCTAAAGCTGGTATTTCGCTTTGCCCAGGAACTCCTGTAAGCGTTCTTGAGGATCTTATTGAAGACCTTGATTTGGTGCTTATCATGACGGTTAACCCTGGCTTTGGTGGTCAGAAGTTTATTCCTCACTCAATTGAGAAGCTCAAAGCTCTTAAAGAGCTCTGTCGTAAGCACAACGTTAACCCTCTGATTGAGGTTGATGGTGGTATTAGTGCAGCTAACGCAGCTGATGTTGTAGCCGCTGGTGCAGACATGCTTGTTGCAGGCAGCGCTGTGTTTGGCCAGGAAGATCGCGGTGCAACTATCCAGGCAATCCGCGACGCCGGCGAGTCTGCTCTTACCGTTCAGGGCTAGGCTGCACCCTTAAGCATTATTTGAGCAACCACATACTTTTAGGATTGAACTAGCAGAAAACACGTTATGGATTACGTTTACTTAGACTATGCAGCTTCAGCACCAATGCGCCAAGAGGCGCTTGATGCCGAGAAAACCTATGAAGCTTCACCCATTGCAGGGGTGAACCCAAACTCCTTGCACTCGCTTGGTCGTCAAGCAGCGCGAGAGCTTGATGGTGCTCGTGGTGTTATTGCACGTGCGGTAGGCGGCAAATTTAGAGCTCCTGACGTAATCTTTTGTTCTGGCGGAACTGAAGGCAATAACCTCTCAGTTCTTGGTATGGCAGAAGGTATTCGTAACAAGGACCACAAGCGAAACACGGTGGTTTTCTCGGCAATTGAACACGATTCTATTTTGGATCTTGCACCTGTTCTTCGCGAGAAGGGCTTTGAGGTACGAATTGCTCAGCCTAACCGTCAGGGAAAGATTGAGGCTTCAGCCCTTGAGGGTCTTTTGGACCAGTCAGTAGCGCTTGTTTCCGTAATGTATGCCAACAATGAGACGGGCGTTATCCAGCCAGTTGTAGACCTTGCCCAAGCTGCGCATAAGGTGGGAGCGCTTTTCCACACTGACGCTGTTCAGGCGTTTGGTCGTATTCCTCTTGAGGCAGCAGACGTAGATGCTCTGACTGTTGCTGCCCATAAAATTGGTGGACCTCTGGGTATTGCCGCAGTGCTTATGCGTTCCAAGGTTCCCTTTAAGGCTCAAAGTTACGGCGGGGGACAAGAGTCTGGTAGACGTCATGGAACACAGGACGTTCGTAGTGCCCTCGCGTTTGCCGCAGCTGCCAAGTGGTGTCAGGATAACCTTACTCAAACGCAAGAGAGTGTTTCTGCGCGCGCTAATAAGGTGTACGAGACTCTTTGTACTTCTCCCAAAATTAAGCCAACTACAGAGGCTTATGCGGGCAAAGATCACATGCCTGGTACGGTAAGCATCATGGTTCCCTCGATGGATTCAGAGACGCTTATCCTAAAGCTTGACCAGGCAGGCTATGAAGTTTCAGCTGGCTCTGCGTGCTCTTCAGGCTCTCTTGACGCAAGCCACGTTCTCTCGGCCATGGGCATCTCTAGAAACGAGGCTTTGGGCAGCCTGCGCATAACCTTTGACGAGCGTGTTTCTGAAGCAGACCTTGATACATTCTGTGCAACCTTGCTGCAGATTGTTGGATAAATTTTTCACATACTAATCTCTACATTAGGTATGTTCTGCGCCTGATACGTCCTTATTTACGGTAGACTAGATGAGTAACCGTATATGAGGAGGCCCTATGAGTGAGTCTGTTAATCTGATGCAGCTCCAGGATATTGATTTGCAGCTGCTAAAACTCGCATCCAACTTGGCCTCAATGCCCCAGGTTCAAAAAATTAAAAACGCCCAACTTGCAGAGAAGAAGATTTCTTCCCAGCTTAAGCAGGTACTTGGCGTTAAAAAAGACGTAGAAATTGATATTTCTGACCTCAATGAGCAGCGCGCTCATTATGTTCTTAAGACAGAAGAGGTTTCTGCTGCCGTAGAAACTGCAACTAATCATCGTGCTCTTAGAGACTTTGACCAGCAGCTTTCTTCTTTGGCAAAGAATATCGAGAAGTGCGATTTTAAACTTGCAGCAAAAACAGAAGAACTTGAGAAGTGCAAGAAGGCTTATCAGACAGCTCAAGACTTGCAGGTAAAGCTTATGAAAGAGTGCGAGAGCCTTTCTCAGTCCCTTGAGATTGATTCTGCGGCTCTTCGCGCAGAGATTGTTGAGCTCTCTAAATCTCGAGAAGAGCTTGCAGCTCAGATTTCTTCTGACACGCTTGAGCGCTATGAAGCTGCACGTAAACGTTTTAAGGGCCTGGCAGTTGAGCACCTTGTAGGAAATATTCCAAGTGTTTGTCGTGTTAAGCTGCAACCAAGTTCATTCCACGATCTTCAGCATAGCTCCGAGATTGCTGAGTGCCCTTATTGCCACAGGATGCTTATTACATCTACAGCGTTTGAAGAATAAAGGAATTTCTCGCCATGTTGGATAAAACCGCTCAGTCCTCTGTATGCCTTGTGGTGTGCGGAGGAATTGCTGCATATAAAGCCTGCGAAGTACTCAGAGGTCTTCAGAAAGCTGACTGCGACGTTCGTGTTGTTATGACAGAAGATGCAGCTCAGTTTGTAGGAAAGACTACCTTTGAAGCATTAACGCATCATGAGGTAGTGCAGTCGCTCTATAACAATGTGGAGTCTCCCGTTGCCCACGTAGATCTTGCTGACTGGGCAGATTGCATGGTAGTTGTACCGGCCACCGCCAATATTATGGCTAAAATGGCTCACGGTATTGCTGACAATGCCGCAAGTGCCACGCTTTTAGCTGCTCATACGCCAGTTCTTGTGGCTCCTGCTATGAATACGCACATGTGGGAAAATCCAGCCACTCAGGCAAACGTGGCACTGCTGCGTCAACGTGGTATCCAGATGGTTATGCCTGATTCAGGCCGTCTTGCTTGCGGTTATACCGGTGACGGAAAGCTTGCTCCGGTTCAGCAGATTGTTGACGCTGCACTAAAGGTTCTTTCCGGTAAAGATGCCGCGCCAGTTACGCAAGATCTTGCAGGTAAAAAGCTTCTTATTACCGCAGGACCAACTCACGAGAAGATTGATCCAGTTCGCTTTATTGCCAACTGTTCAACAGGAAAACTTGGCTATACCGTAGCCAAAGTTGCTGCTCGTCGCGGAGCAGACGTCACACTTATCTCTGGTCCCACGCACTTGGAGGCTCCTCAGGGCGTCAACGTGCAAAGAGTAGTATCTGCTGAAGATATGTATAAGGCGTGCGTAGACTCTTTTGACAACGTTGATGCTGCTATTTTGACGGCGGCTGTTGCCGACTACACACCAGCTCATCCAGCAGACCATAAGCTCAAGAAATCAGTAGAGTATCTTGAGTCCATTGATCTTAAAGAAACCACCGATATTCTCGCCAGCCTATCTAAGGTAAAGAAAGGCCAGGTTGTTGTAGGTTTTGCGGCAGAAACAAATAACGTCTTGGAGCATGCTCAGGCTAAACTTGAGCGTAAAGGTTGCTCCATGATTGTGGCAAATGATGTCTCCAGACCAGATTCAACCTTTGGTTCAGATACAGACCGTGTGGCTTTTGTAACTCCTCAAGGTATAGAACAGCTTGAGACTTTGCCTCTTGCTGACGTAGCTTCAGAGCTTTTGGACCGTGTGGTCAAAATGCTTGAGGAGCGTGCATAGCGTGCGACCAGAAGATCTTTTTATTGGATGTCATCTCTCGGCAGGTAAGGGCTGGGAGGCAATGGGTAAGGATGCTCTTTCTATTGGTGCAACTACCTTTGCTTTCTTTACTAGAAATCCTCGTGGTGGCAACGCTAAGGCTCTAGATGAGGCCGATGTTGCAAGGCTTAGGGAGCTTCTTGAGGCTCATCACTTTGGGCCTCTGGTTGCTCATGCTCCTTACACTATGAACCTGTGCTCAGCTAAAGAGGAGACCAGGGATTTTGCTCGTAGAGCACTCACAGAAGATCTTGAGCGTATGGAGTATCTGCCTGGTAATTATTACAACTTTCATCCCGGTAGCCATGTGGGTCAAGGCTCTGACGTGGCAATTGAGCAAATCTCAGAAGCGCTTAATGACTGTCTTTTTGAAGGCCAACACACTGCGGTTCTTCTTGAAACGATGGCAGGTAAGGGTACAGAAGTTGGTAAAACTTTTGAAGAGATTGCCGCGATTTTAGATAAGGTAAACCACCCTGAGCTTATGGGCGTGTGTCTTGATACCTGCCATGTGCATGATGGTGGGTATGAAATTGTAGAAAATTTTGATGCTGTTTTAGATACGTTTGACCAGATAGTTGGCTTGAAAAAGCTTAAGGCTTTACATCTTAATGACTCCAAGAATCCTCTTGGGGCTCATAAAGATAGACATGAGCAGATTGGCAAAGGCTTTATTGGCTTAGAGACGTTCCGCGCTGTGGTGACTAATCCGCGCGTCAACACGCTTCCTATGATTTTGGAGACTCCTCATTCTGAGCTTTCTGGTTGGGGAGAAGAAATTGCGTTACTTCGTTCTTTTTTAGGTGATAACTAGTGGGAATTCTAGTAGGTTGCGAACAAATTTCTATGGAATGGCCTGGTAAGAAGGTTCTTACCAACCAGACTATTGGCGTTAATGAGGGTGACCGTATTGGTGTTGTGGGCAAAAACGGCGATGGAAAATCAACCCTCTTAGATCTTATCGCCAAAAGAATCGAGCCTGATTCTGGTAACGTAATTTGGAGAAGTGGCATCCAAGTAGGCTATATGGGCCAAAGTGATTCACTTTCTGATACGCAGACAGTTTGCAGTGCTGTTGTGGGAGACACGCCAGAGTACGAGTGGGCATCCGATGCGCGTATTCGCAAGATCATTGATGAGCTCATTGGAGACTTGGACTGGAATGGCCTGGTAGGAGAGCTTTCTGGAGGTCAGCGTAGACGCTGCGATTTGGCTCGACTGCTTGTGGGCACCTGGGACTTAATGCTTATTGACGAGCCAACCAACCACTTGGATCTTCACGCTATTCAGTGGCTTGCCAATCACTTAAAGAATCGTTGGTCAGAAGGAAATGGCGCTCTCATTCTGGTCACCCACGACCGTTGGTTTTTGGACGAGGTCTGTGACCACATGTGGGAAGTCCATGACGGGGTAATTGACCCGTTTGACGGTGGCTATTCTGCCTACATTCAAGCTCGAGTTGAGCGTGATAGACAGGCAGCGGTGATGGAAGAGCGCCGCCAGAATACGCTGAGAAAAGAGCTCAACTGGCTTGCACATGGTGCAAAGGCACGCACGTCAAAGCCTAAGTTTAGGATTGACGCTGCCATGGAGCTTCTGGCCGAAGATCCACCACTTAGAAACACGCTTGAGCTCAAACGCATGGCAGTCTCTAGGCTAGGCAAGCAGGTTATTGAGATGCATGATGTCTCGTTTGCGTACAAAAATACCGCATGTACTGCTGACACAGATTCAAATACGCAGGCGGATGCTTCAAACTCCCAGGTAGACGTCATCAAGCATGTTGAGTGGTTCATTGGTCCAGGAGATCGCTATGGCATTCTGGGCGAGAATGGCGCTGGTAAGTCTACGCTTCTTGAGTTGATGACACAGCAGTTGCAGCCAACGTCTGGTCTCGTGAAGGTAGGAAAGTCCGTCAAATTTGGTTGGCTTTCTCAGCAGATTGATACGTTTGCCACAAAAGAGGCATGGACCGTTCTTGAACTGCTTGGCCAGTACAAAACAAGTTACCTGGTAAACGGTAAGATGCAAAGCCCTACACAGTTGCTTGAAAGTTTGGGCTTTGATCGCCGAGAGTTCACTAACCGCTTGCAAGACCTCTCTGGAGGACAGCGTAGGCGTCTAGCTCTTCTGTGCGTTCTTCTGGAAGAGCCAAACGTGCTGGTACTGGACGAGCCAGGCAACGATCTGGATACGGACATGCTTGCCGTCTTGGAAGACCTTCTGGACTCGTGGCCTGGAACGCTTCTGGTGGTCAGCCACGATCGCTTCTTGATTGAGCGCGTGACTGACGACCAATATGCCCTCATAGACGGCCACATTCGCCACGTTCCTGGCGGCGTAGACGAGTACCTCAAGCTTGTTGATGCAGCAAAACAGACAGCGAGAAGAGCGGGGGAGTTGTCGGGTGCACGCGGCAGCTCAGATACAAATGAGCCGCAGGTAGACGGATCTTCTCGCCAGGAGGGTGCGGTGCTGAGTAACGCTGAGCGTCGCGAGCTCAAGAAGCGCTTTGATTCGATTGAGCGTCGCATGGACAAAGCTCAGGATCTACCTGGACAGATTAGGGAGCAGATGAGTTCCGCTGATGCTACTGACGCGCAGCGTTTGATGGAATTGCAGCAGCAGCTTGATGATGCTGAAGCAGCTCTTATGGAGTTGGAAGACGAGTGGTTAACACTTGCAGAGAAACTTGGTGAAGCGTAAATGGGAGAGTTGCTCTCTAGATTTGTATGGCCAAAATATAGTCGAAAGAGTTTTGTTGCCTTGCTTTGTAAAGGTGTTGAAGTTGTTGGCGACCTGCTTACACCTTTGATTATTGCGCGCATGATTGACCTGGGAATTCATGGGGCAAACATGTATGACATTATTCGCTACGGTATTTTGCTAGTCGTAATCGCAATTGTGGGTTTTAGTTTTACGCTTGTCTGTCAGAAAATTGCTTCTATTGTTTCTCAGCGCACGGGAACTGACCTGCGCAATGAACTATTCAAGAAGATTCAAGAGCTCTCAAGTACTGATATTTCTGCACTGGGAACAGACACGCTGGTAACCCGTCTTATCAACGATGTTAACCAGGTGCAGGTTACCGTTGCTCTGGGCATTCGTCAGCTGGTCAGATGGCCAATCTTAGCGGCCGGATCTATTATTGCCACCCTTATGCTTGATGCTCAGCTTGGAATGGTCTTCTTGATTGCAACAGTGTTGGTAGCAGCTATTTTCTTTTTTGTTGCACGTAAATCTACTGCACTCTTTACTGAGCTGCAGAAGCGCCTTGATACCGTTTCTTTATATATGCGACAAATGCTTTCTGGTATTCGTGTTATCAGAGCATTTAGGCACGAGGCAGAAGAGAAGGAACAATTTTCTGAAGCAGTCCTTGCTCAGACAGAAACGGCTACAAATGCAGCAAATTATTCAGCCCTTCTGAACCCTGCAACCTTCCTAGTCATGTACCTGGGAATTGCCGTAACACTTTGGCTTGCGGCCCCTCAGATTACTGCGGGTACGCTATCACAAGGAACCGTGGTGGCACTTGTCAGCTATATGACCAGTGCGCTTTTGGCTATTGGCTACGTTGCTAACCTGGTTATTATCATTACACGCGGAACTGCGTCTGCTACTCGCGTGATGGAAGTTCTGAACACCAAACCTGCTCTTACCGATAGCGGTAACAAACGCTTTAACCTCACTGAATCCGATTTTACTGGCGTTGCTGTAGCGTTTAAGGATGCCTCACTTGTCTACAACGGTGGAGGAGACCCAGCTCTTTCAGACATTAACCTCTCCTTAGAGGCTGGCCAGACGCTGGGTATCATCGGCGGCACAGGTTCTGGTAAGTCCAGCTTTGCCGCCCTCATCCCGCGTCTTTTTGATACTGAGACCGGTTCTGTAAGCGTCTTTGACCACGACGTCAAAACGTATACCTTTGAGCAGCTGCGTGCCCTTATTGGCTACGTTCCACAGCACACTTCGCTGGTCAGCGGCACTATCCGCACCAACCTCTGCTGGAAGAATCCAGACGCCACCGATGAGGAACTTTGGGCAGCACTTGAGGTTGCTCAAGCAGCAGACTTTGTGCGCGAGAAAAGCGATCAGCTTGATAGCATTGTCGAGCGTGGCGGCAAGAACTTCTCGGGAGGTCAGCGTCAGCGCTTGACTATCGCCCGTGCGCTGGTAGGAAGCCCGCGTATTGTCATCCTGGACGACGCTGCTTCCGCACTTGATTTTGCTACGGACGCGCACCTCCGCGCGGCGCTTCGTAAGCTCAGCGCAACCACTACCACCATCATTATTTCGCAGCGCGTAGCGGCAGTTATGCAGGCAGACAAGATCCTTGTTATTGACCATGGCAAACAAGTGGGACTGGGAACGCACAAAGAACTTCTCGCCACATGCCCGCTCTATAAAGAGATATGTCTTTCACAGCTTCGTCCTGAGGAGGTGGAGTAATGGCCGATATGTATTCTGGCGGAAGCACCTCCGCTATTGCATCAAGCGCTCCTGAGCGCGGCAAAGGCGGCTCCGCTGACGCTATCTTCATGTCCGCAGCAGAAGTCACACGCCGACTAGCTGCATGGATTTCTCCTCACAGAGGTTTTCTGGTTCTGGCGGCTGTGTCATCTATTGCAACCGTTATTCTGCAGCTCTGGGTACCCATCATTGTGGGTAGTGCCATCGACCAGCTCATTAGACTGGTGCAGGGTGGCGAGGCAGCACTTCTGCCAACGCTTGCTCAGCTCTCGGTGGTAGTTTTGCTTGCAAGCGCAACGCAGTGGCTTGCTTCTTGGTCTACCAATAAGCTCACCTACCTGGTAACCCGTGACCTCAGAGAAGCGGCGCATACCAAGGTGTCAAATCTACCGCTCTCGTACATTGACACGCATTCTCAGGGAGATTTGCTCTCGAGGGTAGTAAACGACGTTGATCAGCTTGGCGATGGCCTCCAGCAGGGTCTCACGCAGTTCCTTACGGGCGTAGTAACCATTATTGGAACCTTGTGCTTCATGTTCTATATGTCGGTTCCTATGGGCCTTGTAGTTGCTCTAGCTACGCCACTCTCAATTATTGTTGCATCCGCCATTACCAAGTACGCAAGCTCGTCTTTTGGCAAGCAACAGGGCTATCAGGGCCAGCTTGGCGGATATGTAGAAGAGATGGTCTCCAACCAGGAGCTTATCACCGCATTTGCCCACAAGGATGCCATTATTGAGCAGTTTGAAGCTATTAACGAGAAACTCCGTGTAGTAGGAGAGCGTGCACAATTTGCCTCTTCTCTTTCTAACCCCTCCACGCGTCTGGTAAATAACTTCATTTACGCACTGGTAGCTGCTCTTGGTTGTATTTGCGTTCTAACGGGAGTTCCTTCTGTGCTTACCATCGGTCAGGTGCAGAGCTTCCTTTCGTACGCAAACCAGTACATGAAGCCTTTTAATGCTATTTCTGCAGTTGTTACGCAGGTTCAGACCGCTTTCGCAAGTGCTCGTCGAGTCTTTGATCTTCTCGACGCAAAGGAAATCAAGCCTGATCCAGTAGACGCTGAAGTCATCCAGGACCCACAAGGCTCCATTGAATTTGACGACGTGGCGTTCTCCTACGATCCCAAGCACCCGCTACTCAGTCACATTTCATTTAAGGCAGAGCCTGGTCAGAAGATTGCTCTTGTTGGACCAACCGGCTGCGGTAAGACTACCCTTATTAACCTGCTACTGAGGTTCTATAGCATTGATTCTGGTGCAATTTATGTAGACGGTCACAACACGCAAAAGCTCACGAGGGCGTCGCTCAGAGAGCAGTTTGGCATGGTGTTGCAGGATACGTGGCTCTTTAAGGGAACCATCAAAGAAAACATCCGCTATGCAAAGCCAGACTCCACGGATGAAGAGATTATTGCCGCAGCTCAGAAGGCTCAGGCTCACGAGTTTATCCAGCAGCTTCCTCAGGGCTACGATACCATGGTAGGTGAGTCTGGTGGATCTTTGTCCCAGGGTCAGCAGCAGCTTCTGTGCATTGCCCGCGTTATGCTAGCCAATCCACCTATTCTGCTTCTGGACGAGGCAACGTCAAGTATTGATACGCGAACAGAACAGCTGGTACAGAAGGCATTTGACACAATCATGAACGGTAGAACTTCACTGGTTGTTGCCCACAGGCTCTCAACTATCCAAGGTGCCGATTGCATTCTTGTTCTCAAGGACGGCTCAATTCTTGAGCGCGGAACTCATGATGAGCTTTTAGCTAAGGGCGGCTTCTACGCCAAGCTGTATGAGAGTCAGTTTGAGGGTACAGACGCATAAATTAGAATGAAATTTTTGAAAGAGCCAGCACCTTGAATGGGCTGGCTCTTTTAATGTCACCTGTAATTGACAAACTGGAATTTGCCGCTCTTTAAAGAACTGATACATCAGTTACTTTTTTATTTTGCTCTCTAATCGAAAGAATAGTTGCCATTACTATAATAATTATTTTACAAGCATAAGTTATATTTTGATCACCACCTACTGCTAATTGCGAGAAAACATTTATTAACGAATGTGTCATCACACATATCCACAAACTGTTTGTCTTTATAAATAATGCGGATAAAACAAAGCAATTAGTCAACAATCCAAGCAAAAATCCAAACGCCTGTACTTGTGGCAATGTTCCTTCAATGTAGAAATAAGAGAAATGCCATATTCCCCATAAAACAAAGGTAATTAAAGTTGAACTAATATAACTATGGTGTTCCATCATAATTGGTTGAAAAACATATCTCCACCCTACTTCTTCAATCCCACCAAAAAGGATTGCTTTAAGAAATAAGATAATCGGAATATACCACGCATTCAACGCTAATTTTCCATCAAATGCAACATAGCAAAAATCCAAAAGCAAGAATACAATAACAAATAAATAACTGCTGATGTTTTGCTTTATAGCGAAAAAATCCTTTAATATTTTCTTCGTACTGTACTTTTTGTATCTAAGTGCAATAATAGTTCCCCATAGAGCAGCTGAAACTCCACCTATTCCAATAGCAACCATTCCCATTGGCGTTGTATAGTCTACATCCATACCCAAATTACGCAATATAAAAACTATAATACATATCATCCATATTTGCCCTAAGGTTCCTAATAAATAAAGAAAAATTGCCTTTTTTCGACTCATAAATTTTCTCCTAAATTCCAATTTGTCACTTTGTCTATGCTACAACTTATATCAAACCGGTTTTTAATAAACTACTTCTATAGTTGCATGAAAAGGTTATAACGATAAAGCGATAAAAAAAGAACCCTGCTCGGCCTCGGATATTAACCGGGGTGGCGCGGGTTCTTTGACTAATATACCACATATAAAGAAAAGCCAATATTTTACGGCTTCGAGAAATTCTGGTCGGGTGGACTGGATTTGAACCAGCGACCCCTTGACCCCCAGTCAAGTGCGCTACCAAGCTGCGCCACCACCCGTTTGCTTTTGATACGATAGCATTCCAACATAAAATGAGCAAGCAATTCCCGGTAACCGTGAAGATAGAGTGAGCTATACATGGATAACTTCTTTCAGCGCGCCTTTTCAGTGGTCAAACAGATTCCTGAGGGCAGAGTCAGCACATATGGGCAGATAGCTCGCATGATAGGGGAGCCAAGAAAAGCTCGCTATGTGGGATTTGCTATGCATCAAAGTCCTGGGTTTGCGGGCGGTGTACCGTGTCACCGAGTAGTCTTTAAAGACGGCTCACTTGCTCCAGGTTTTGCATTTGGTGGACCTGATGCACAACGAGAGCTTCTTGAAGCAGAGGGCGTGCAGTTTCTAGACAACGGTAAGGTTGATATGAAGCGTTATCTCTGGGAAGCATAAAAGATGAAACAATATTTTATGTCGTGAAATATTCTCCCAGCTAGGTAGTGCATTTTGCTGGGTACAATTGCAGTGAGTTCCTGGTAGTTGGCACGTTCCGTTTAATGGAGGTCAAATGAAGCGTAGCTCTAGCCTGAGCAAGTTCTTTACTGCAATTTTTGTACTACTGGTAACGTCAGCCTTGAGTGTGGGCATTTTGTCTGGCTGCTCACAAACAGAAAACAAACAAGATCAGACACCATCCACCACGTCAGAACAAAAAGAAGAGAAAAAGGACGAGAAAAAAGAGGATTCTTCAAGCTCCTCTAGCTCTTCATCAAACAATTCTAACGCTACTGGCTATGGCACCTACCATATTCCTGATGGATTCAGCTTTGATAACAGCCTGTATCCAGACCTTCAAATTACCACTCAGATTGATAAAGACAGCCTCTGGCCCATCATTATTCGCATTGAGGGTACGGCCGATCAGTTTGATTTGATGAGAAAAGCAACAATCGATGCAGCTCAGAGGGCTCAGGTGCTTGAGTCTGCAGAAGAGATTGGCAACACTGTTGACCAGGCTCTTGCACACCCAACTAACTACAACCTGACCGACTGTGCAATTCTTACTTCTGCACCAGAGTCGTATCGTAAGACCTACGTTATTACGTTTACGGTAAAGAGCCACTACGAGGTCAAGAAATAGCTTGAACTGTACTGCTTATTAGCTTTGTTGTAACAAACATTGCTCCAAAAAAGCGCCTGTACAATAAACTGCCTCCTATTTCTTGAACATAAGAAATGGGAGGCAGTTCATATGCGGGTAATTATGATCCTGCAGCGTGTTAGCGTCGGCTTTTAGGCCTGGCGCACAAAATAGCGCAGCTTTGGTAGGTTCTGCTGAAGAATCGACATGTTCCTAATCAAAATAGCCAGGAAGCTAGGCGGTTGCACCGCTTGGTATACATTTCTATGCATAAACTTCATCTAATATGCTTAAACATGAATAGACATATATAAAAAATCTAACTACCGCTAAATTCCGTACCTAAGGAACACACCTATGACAGATAATCTGCTCAATTACGGCCATATTACACATCAAATGAAGATAATCTGCGCGTTTGAGGTATTTTCAGCGTCATGTATACGTCTTTTTGACAGATTATCTGACTTAAGTGTGTTTTGAACTACCTCCTATTTCTCGTGTCCAAGAAATGGGAGGCAGTTCACAAGCGAGCGCCTTTCTTGTAAACGTGAACTGAACTGTTTAGGAGAACAACTTACGCAAGCGGCTTATATGCGTCATCAACATTGATGTGACAATAACCACCTGGGTTCTTCTTCAGGTAGTCCTGATGATATTCCTCGGCAAGAACGTAGTTATCCAGTGGCTCCACCTCAACGGCAAGCTTCTGACCAAACAGAGACTCCTGCTCAGACATAATGCGCTCAATTACAGCTAGGTCAGCGTCATTTGTGTAATAGATACCAGTGCGATACTGCCTACCAACATCGTTGCCCTGCTTATTAACCGAAAGGGGATCGATTACCCTAAAGTAATAACGCAGGATGTCGTAGAGGCTTACAACGCTCTGGTCATAGGTTACGTGCACCGTTTCTGCGTGATCTGTGGCCTTGACCTCTTGATAGTTGGTATCTAAGGTCTTCCCATTTGCATAGCCAACAGTGGTTGCAGTAACGCCCTTAATTCTGGAGAAGTACTCTTCAAGACCCCAGAAACATCCACCTGCTAGATAAATCTCTGCCATAAAAGCCTCCTAAGGCCGAATTGCTGTTATAAAAGTTTGAAGTGACTTCGCTTTACTTCAAAGACACCTTCTTTACTTAGAGATGATATTACCGCGCTTAAGGCGCTTCTATCTACACCAAGATAATCAGCAAGTTGTTGGCGATTGTAGGGGATATCAAACTCCGACGAACCCGCAGCTTGCGAGCGAGTGTTCAGGTACGCCATCAATTTGCCACGTATACTCTTTGGAGCAGCATCTTGAATACGGCGGCTCAGCATGATGTTTTTCTGCGCAATAGAAGCCATAAGGTTTCTGGTGATAATGTCCACACCGCCGCAGATGTCACACGTTCTGGTGGTAATCTGTCGCAGGTCAAGCAGCAGAATCGCAGACGTCTCCGTGGCAACCACCGAGGTCAAAAGCGGTACGTTTCCAAGAGCTGCATATGCCTCTCCAAACGTTTCTCCCGTATGGAAGGCCCCCATCACAGAAATGTTACCTTGAGCATCTGATCCCTCAACATGAATAGCGCCGGAGACAACAATGCCAAACTGATGAGCTTTATCACCAGCGCATAGAATAATCTCTCCAGGCTTATACGTACGTACCACCGCACGTAGATGCTTCAGCAAAGCTTCAAGCTGCTCTGGCTTTACCCCTTTAAACACCACTGTGTTGAGCAAAAACGAAGGCTTAATATCTTGCAAGTTCATTGACGCTCCAAAAATTTCTCTACAAGAATCGTTTTGTTGTAATTACAACATACCTTATTCCACATTCCTGTAATCATGAAACCCAGAAGAGCAAATCTCTTCTCGCTATATGGTTTTATGGAGAGGAAAAATAGTGGATAACAAGATGTTCTGTTTCCAGTGCGAGCAGACTGCCGCTTGTACTGCATGTACCGGCGCTGCTGGCGTTTGTGGCAAGCCTTTTGACGTCGCATTTGCTCAGGACGAGCTCACCGGCGCTCTGGTTGGCCTTTCTCGCACCGAGCTTGCTACTGGCAAGCGTTCTAACCGTGCTGACCAGCTGATTGTCGATGGTCTGTTTACCTGCATCACCAACGTCAACTTTGACAAGGGTGCTGTTGATGCAATTACTGCTCAGGTTCGTGACGAGAAGAACCGTCTAGCTGCAGAGGCTGGCGTAGAGCCTGTTGAGGATCTTCCACTTGGCGGCGTTTGGTCCGACAACGAGGACATTAGGTCCCTCAAGTCCCTTATTCTCTTTGGTATCCGTGGTATGGCTGCGTATGCTTACCACGCTCGCGTTCTTGGCAAGACTGATGACGCAGTTGACGCTTTCTTTGTAAAGGCACTTGCTGCACTTGCTACTGAGTCTTCCGTTGACGTTTTGCTGCCTCTTACCCTTGAGGTAGGCGAGGTCAACCTCAAGTGCATGGCTCTTCTCGACAGCGCAAATACCGGCGCTTATGGCACCCCAGTTCCAACTGAGGTTCCTCTGACTATTGAGCCTGGCCCCTTCATTGTTGTCTCCGGCCACGACCTTCTTGACCTCAAGATGATCCTTGAGCAGACCGAGGGCACCGGCGTCAACGTTTACACCCACGGCGAGATGCTCCCAGCTCACGGTTATCCAGAGCTCAAGAAGTATCCACAGCTCAAGGGCAACTTTGGTACTGCATGGCAAAACCAGCAGAAGGAGTTCAAGGACATTCCTGCTCCTGTTGTCTTCACTACTAACTGTCTCATGCCACCTCGTCCTAGCTACAAGGACCGCGTCTACACCACTGAGCTTGTTGCCTTCCCAGAGCTCGTCCACATTGACGAGGACGCTAACGGTAAGAAGGACTTTAGTGCTGTTATCAAGCAGGCTCAGGAGCTTGGTGGATACGCTGAGGCTCAGGAGCTTACCGGCATCAACGGTGGCCACAAGGTAACCACCGGCTTTAGCCACGGCGCCGTTCTTGGTATTGCCGATAAGATTATCGATGCTGTTAAGCAGGGCGCCATCAAGCACTTCTTTGTTGTTGGTGGCTGCGACGGTGCTCGTCCTGGTCGTAACTACTACACCGAGTTTGTTGAGCAGACTCCTGCAGACTCCGTTGTCCTCACCGTTGCTTGCGGTAAGTTCCGCTTCAACGACCTTGACCTGGGCACCATTGGTGGCATTCCTCGTATTCTTGACGTTGGTCAGTGCAACGACGCTTACGGCGCTGTTCAGATTGCAACCGCTCTGGCAAACGCATTCGACTGCGGCGTTAACGACCTGCCACTGAGCTTTGTTCTGTCCTGGTACGAGCAGAAGGCAGTTTGCGTCCTTCTGACCCTGCTTCACCTTGGCATCAAGAACATCAAGCTTGGACCAACCCTTCCTGCATTTGTCAGCCCTAACGTCCTTAACATTCTTGTTGAGAACTACGGTATTGGCCCAATCGGCGATGCTTCCGAGGATCTTGCTCAGATGCTTGCCTAATTGGCGAGAAACCCCTCTAGTCCTTTCCTTAAAACGTCTCCTAGCTATGCGCTTGGAGGCGTTTTTTGATCGTGGATTTTGTGGATCTAACTTGGTCGCTGACAAAGTCAGATAAAGAACGATATTCTTCCTTTTGTTAAGGAGAGATAAAGAATCAAAACACTAACGGTTAATGATCTAATGAGTCTAACGAAATTTCATTTGACCAGATATAGCCCAGTTTGTTTTGTGAAAGATTATTTGTTATAATAGAACATATGTTCCACATATCTAATTATGAAGGGAGGTGATTTGAATGCAAAATGCGCCTAAAGTACCTAGTTGGGTACAAAGTGACATCCGTGGTCTGATTCTTCTGGTTGAACAAGCAAAAAAGAGAGCGGACCTACGCGGAGAAGAGTTATCTCGTGATGATTTCCAAGAGATAGTTTCTCAGCTGCGTGGCCTTCTAGACGAGGCTAAATAAAAAAGCGCCGCAGAGATAGGACGCTTCGAAAGTTATCAATTCGATTATCCTCTCTGCGGCCTTTATTTTCAATATATATTTGAAATCTAAAGGGATCTCCAATAACACGGGGAGTAGAAGGACAATTATGATGATTCATTAAAATTCAAAGGTTTCTGGTACTATTGCCTTTGATAGCATTGAAAATCAGAAGAATACTTTGCTCACAAATTTTGCTCATGGATCGAACTAGAAATCATGTAATAAAGCCTTATCTCAAAATCTCTGTTTCAGCCATAAATTGATCAAAATGCCTTTCTAACTGCTTTTCATTTGGATAAGCTTCACGATAAACAGGCATGTGCAACTGCTTTTTATTGAAGTCAATATATTCGGTTTTATCCAGAAGCCTCGATAATCTAATGCGCTTACTATCGGGCTCAACTGAAAGTAAATGTGCATCAAAAAGAAGATGTAGATCAGACCTTAGAAGAATACCATTGGTAACCATTTGAGTTTTAGGTCCACGATATTGACCAATATGAGCAGCTTGCAAAACCTGAGGTACATCATTTCCTGAGATTGCACATCTATTTGCATACGCTTTTAACAAGTCATTTCTAAACTGAGTTTGACCTTGTCTACGTACCGACTCCCTCAATTCTTTAATTCGCTCATCAGTGTCATCAATCTGCTCAAGTTGATTTTGAATTTCTGGTTTAAGATCGTCAAAACCAGCAGAAATAAAGGATGAATCGTTGATTGTTTTAGCATTAACTGGGCCATGCAAAGTAAACATTCCAGTCGCACTGTTATAACGTTCAACGAATGCAAGACCTCTGACGACGTATTGATCTAATGTATTGTCCCAATCAATTACACCAACAGGAAGACCATCATTAAGGCAATTTAACAGATATGTATTGTAGCTAACGGTGCAGGTTTCTTTCTCTCGATATGCAGAATATTCAAGCAACCAAGTTCCATCCTCTAATATAATTGGAGGTCTATCTTTGTAATGAGGGTTTTTTCCTGGCTTACTGGTGTGTACTGATATTGCATATTGCTTATTTTTGTAGTGTATATCTCTACCTGAAGGGCTGAAAATGCCAGATTGACCACTTATCTTGAAATCATAAAATCCCAATTTATCTGGTACATTATGTGGCAAAACAGACGTTCCTCTGCCTTCATTATCAATAAACCACTGATAAGCGGAGACAAATTCCTTTGGAGCAACTTTAAAAGCTCTTTCAAGAGTTGGATTAAAGATCTTGCATTCTGTAATGATCTGATCAAACATCCCAGTCTCCTCACAATTAACCTGTACAAACAGTAAGTTTTTCTCGCCACTGTGTAAAGATCTACAAACAAATTGCTTCACGAACTCCAAATATTCGATTTATTAAAGAACGTTCAAGAATGACGCTCTTCTTGATAAGAGAATATGGCATAATGCCACTGTCGAAGTAACAATTAATGTTAGTCATTAGTAGCATTTAACAGAGGGGTTTCTATGGCTAAAGTTGCAGTTATCGGTTGTACCCACGCTGGCGTTTTTGCCACTTCTTCAATCCTGGGCGCACACCCAGATTGGGAGGTTCACGTCTTTGAGCGCAATGACACGGTTTCCTTCCTGTCTTGCGGTATTGCTCTTTGGGTAGGTGACCACGTAAGCGATCCTAACAAAATGTTCTACAGCTCTCCAGAAGCCCTTGCCGAGGCTGGTGCTCACGTCCATATGACCACCAACGTCACTTCTGCAGATGTTAAGACCAAGCACGTTGCGTGGGAAGACCTTAAGACCGGAGAGACTTTTGAGGATGACTTTGATTACCTCGTAGTTACCACTGGCTCAAAGCCAATTGTTCCTCCACTGCCTGGTATTGACGGACCTCGCGTTCTTCAGTGCAAGAACTGGGCTGATGGACGCCGCATTCACGACACCATGGCAACTTCCAAGTCCGCCATTGTCATCGGCGCTGGCTACATTGGCGCTGAGCTTGCAGAGCAACTCTCCGAGCGTCAGAAGGACGTCACACTCATCGACATGCTTCCTCGCGTTCTTGCAAAGAACTTTGATAAGGCAATCACTGATCAGGTTGAGGATGCTTACAAAGAGCATGGCGTCACGCTTGCACTTGGCGAGAAGGTCATGAGCTTTGAAGACAACGGCGATTCCGTCACCGTTGTTACCGATAAGGGCTCCTATACTGCAGATTACGCAATTCTGGGCATTGGCTTCCTGCCTCGTACTGACCTCTTTGACGGCCAGCTTGATATGCTTCCTAACGGTGCTATCAAGGTTGATGAGTACATGCACACCAGTGAGCCTGGCGTTTTTGCAGCTGGCGACTCCGCTTCCATTATCTTCAACGTCACTGGCAAAGAGGACTACATTCCTCTGGCAACAAACGCTGTACGCCAGGGACTGCACGTTGGCCCTAACATGCTTGAGCCAACCGCTGCTTATGCAGGTACTCAGGCTTCCAGCGCAGTTCAGCTCTACAACTACTCCATGGCAGCAGCTGGCCTCACCGTTGAGGGTGGCAAGGTTCGTGGCTACGAGTATGATTCCGTCTCTATCACCGAGAACTACCGTCCTGAGTTCATGCTGACCACCGAGCCAGTTACCGCTACGCTGGTCTGGGATCCAGAGACTCGCCTTATCAAGGGCGCACAGTTCTTCTCGACACATGACGATGTTGCTCAGGCAGCAAACGTTGTCTCCGTGGCCATTGCCGCTGGTATGACCATCGATAACCTTGCAGCTGTTGACCTTCTGTTCCAGCCAAACTTTACCAACCCAGTCAACTACATTGGCTCTGTTGCTATGGCTGCCTGTGCAAAGGCCAAGTAAACTCCGCACATAACGCACAAAAGGGAAGGAAGCCGGTAGAGATGCCGGCTTCCTTCTTTGCTATCGAGCCCAAGTCTAGCTCGATTGATGCCTGTTTTGGGCAACCATGCGCCCATCTTGAGACGACGTCTTGCTTGTAATGACGGCTATTTTGAAACAGTGGCTATCTTGGCTTTCTGCTAACTACGGCGATGTAGTTGAGGTCGTCAGCATGATCGTTAAAGAACGTAAACATGCTGGTGAACATCTTGGTATTCTCTGGCTTAAGGCCGTTTCTAATAACCCTCAGAGCTCCGTCAGCACCCTCATCAGCAATGAGTCCTGCCGGATTCATAAGCGTCATCTTGCCGTTCTTAGTTTCTGGGCAGAAACCTGCTGACTCAAAGAGATTCTTCCAACCTGCAAGGGTCAGAGGCTTTACGTTGACGTTGATGGTTCTTGAGAGCTCATGGACTAGCTCATCGTCTTCTTTGAGCAGAAGAACGTCATGAGTAAGCAATACGCCACCGGGCTTAAGTACGCGTGCGTACTCTTTTACGGCTGCCTCTTTCTGCTGATCAGAGAGCATAGTGAGCATAGCCTCGTTAATAACAACATCAAAGCTGTAATCAGGGTAGGAGAGGTTTGTAGCGTCTCCTTGTTCCACTGTCACGTACTCCTCGATATTGTTTCTCGCAATATTTTCTTTTGTTTTAGGGAGCACATCTGCATTAAGGTCAATTGCGGTTACATGGCAGTGGAAACGTTTTACCAGCTCAACCGTAGTAGTTCCAATATTGCAAGCCACCTCAAGAATCTGAGTTTCTGGCGTAATCTCTACGGAATTAAGTAGCCAATTGGTTGCTTCAATACCTCCGGGGCGCAGTCTTGTCTTACCCATACGGAGTAAAAACTCGTGACCAGCTTCCATACTAAGACCCCCTTCATACTATGAAAGAATAAAGTTAGCTTAATCTAACTGATACAAGTTAAGCACATCGTTACCTGCAAAAAAAGCCAAATTAATTGCTATTTTTGAAACAATTTAGCAGGTAGATTGCGACAAAAAAATAACCTATATGTCCAATCGTTCTTTTTGTGCATTTTCTTTAGCAGTTTATAAGTTTATAGTGGACACAAGGTAAGGGCGACTTACTAATTTCCGCAGGTAATTGATGCGGAATGCTAAGGAGGAAGTTATGTATTACTCTGCTGGAACGTATGAATCGTTCGCTAAACCAGAAAAACCCAAAGATGCCGACAAAAAATCAGCCTATATCATTGGAACAGGACTTGCGGGTCTAGCTGCTGCGTTTTATCTTGTCCGCGATGGCCAGGTAAAGGGTTCGAGGATTCACCTGCTCGAGAAGCTTGAGCTTGCAGGCGGAAGCTGCGATGGTCGCAAAGATGTAAGCAAGGGTTTCTATATGCGCGGTGGCCGAGAGATGGACAACCACTTTGAGTGCATGTGGGATATGTTTAGAGACGTTCCATCTATCGAAACACCTGGTGTCTCGGTACTTGATGAGTACTACTGGCTCAACAAGCATGATCCAAACTACTCGCTCTGCAGAGCTTCCGAGAAGTGCGGCAAAGACGCTCACACAGACAAGAAGTTCAATCTTGATAAAGAGTCTTCTCTTGCGCTTGCTAAGCTGTTTATGACTCCCGAGAAGGACCTTGAGGGCAAGAAGATTAGCGACGTGCTCCCTGATTCTTTCTGGAACACTAACTTCTGGCTTTATTGGCAGACCATGTTTGCATTCCAAAGGTGGTCCTCAGCACTAGAGATGAAGCGCTATCTTTGCAGATTCTGTCACCATATTGACGGTCTTCCTGACTTTACTGCGCTGCGTTTTACCAAGTACAACCAGTATGAGAGCATGATTTTGCCGCTGGTCAGGTATCTTGAGAACCACGGAGTAAGCGTTGACTACGGTATGGACGTCAAGAACGTCATCATCAACGACACCAATGGTAAAAAGGTAGCTACTCAGATTGTTTACGAGAAGAACGGCTCGCAGCAAACCATTGATCTAACTGAAGACGACCTGGTGTTTATCACCAATGGTTGCTGCACTGACACCTCTTGCTATGGTGATCAGAACACGGCTCCTGACATTAGCAACGTTAGAAATGGTGTGGGAGAGTCCTGGGATCTGTGGAAGAACATCGCAGCTCAAGCTAAACATGGCGAGTATGGCAACCCCGAGAATTTCTGCACCGACTTTGAAGCAACTAACTGGATGAGTGCCACTATCCAGACAAAAGATGAAGAGATTATCAAGAAGATTATTGGCGTCTGCAAGAGAGACCCGAGAGAAGGAAAAGTCACTACCGGCGGAATTGTAACCGTCAAAGATAGTACCGATAACTGGTACCTCTCGTGGACCATCAACCGTCAGCCACAGTTCAGAGCACAGGACAAGGACACCGTACTTATCTGGGTCTATGCATTGAGCACTAACAAGCCTGGTAACTTTGTTAAGAAGGCTATGCGTAACTGCACCGGCGAGGAAGTGTGCCAGGAGTGGCTCTATCACATTGGCGTTCCAACCAAGAAGATTGAGGACTGGGCAAAGAACCGCTGCAATACTACAACGTGCTTCATGCCTTACATCAACGCATTCTTCCAGCCAAGAAAGGCTGAGGACAGGCCTCTGGTTGTCCCTGAGGGTTCTGTTAACTTTGCCTTTATTGGACAGTTTGCCGAGACTCCTCGCGACACCATCTTTACTACGGAATACTCAATCCGTACTGGTATGGAGTCTGTCTACTCGTTGATGGATGTTGATAGGGGCGTACCAGAGGTTTGGGGTTCTCAGTACGACATCAGAGAGCTTCTAAGGGCAACCTATTATGCTCTGGACAAGAAAACGCTTGATAAGGCGCCGCTCTCGTTCAAGGAGAAGATGCTCTTGAAGGTTGCTCTTAAAGCTGTTAAGGGCACCGATATTGAGCTGCTGCTAAGGAACAGCGGTCTGATCAAGTAGAAGTGCGGAGAAACCCGCAGAGTCAAAACGATTGGCAACACGCGATTAAACACGTGTGAGTAACATAAAAGTGGCTGCATTTGACGTGTCATCTGCAGCCACTTTTTTACGATTCAGACATAACACTTAGAAATAAGACTATGTGTACTAGGTTGCATGCTCTGTAGACCTGTTTCAATTAGCTAAAAATGTATGTGGCACAAACAGCGAGAAAACAAATTATAATTTGTAGCGACAAGAAAAATGTAATGGTGCTGCGTCCAACTTACATCAAAATACAATGGTATTTTGAGGAGATTACAAGATGAATGACTATATAAAAACAAATAAAGATAGATGGAATAAGGTAAACAATGACTATACCCAGCCATTGACGCATGAAGAAATAGAAGAGGCTAGAAATAATCCAATTGCCGTTGCATTAACGGTTGGCAAAAAAGTTCCAACAGAATGGTTTAAAAAGACCAACGGAAAAAAGATATTAGGCTTAGCTTGTGGTGGCGGACAACAGGGCCCCGTTTTTGCTGCTAAAGGCTATGACGTAACCATAATGGATTTTTCTACATCACAATTACAAAAAGATGAGATGGTTGCTAAAAGAGAAGGCTTAAAAATAAATACCGTTCAAGCTGATATGACAAAACCATTTCCTTTTGAAGATGAAACTTTCGATATTATTTTTAATCCAGTTTCGAATGTATACATTGAAGACTTAGAAAACATGTATAAAGAAGCCGCTCGTGTATTGAAAAAGGGTGGGCTGTTAATGGTCGGCTTCATGAATCCTTGGACGTACATGTATGATGCTGACGTTGTATGGGACCACCCCGATGAGGAATTACTTTTAAAGTTTTCAATTCCCTTTAATTCAAGAAAGCTTGAAGAACAAGGCAAAATAACCATAGATCCAGCATATGGATATGAATTTAGCCATACCTTAGAAGCTCAGATTAGAGGACAACTTAAAAATGGCCTTGCTATGATTGATTTTTATGAGTCATGTGATAAAAGGAATCGATTATCACAGTATGGGAATGACTATATTGCCACGCTCTGCATCAAGCTCTAACCCTATAGAGTTCTCTTCAGGACAGCCTGGACAACGTCAGAATCAAAGTCTCCCTGAGCCTCTGTAAGCGCCTCTAAGAGCTGAGCTACGCCTTCCTCATACACGCTAGGCAACAGATACTTCGAGACAGCCTTAGCCTCGTCAGTTCCGTTTTCCATGCAGCATGAGTGATGAGCAATCTTAAGAAGATCAAGATCGTTTTCGGAATCGCCGCACACAATAACTTCTTCTGGCTTAAGACCTATAGTCTCAATGAGCTTCTCGAATCCCTGTGCCTTATTCCAACCACGATAATTGATGTCAAACCAACCAA
Source organism: Lancefieldella sp. (assembly GCF_057237245.1). Lineage (NCBI taxonomy): Bacteria > Bacillati > Actinomycetota > Coriobacteriia > Coriobacteriales > Atopobiaceae > Lancefieldella > Lancefieldella sp. The sequence goes on along the minus strand of NZ_DBHHJM010000002.1, from coordinate 140,906 downwards.
TATAGGGAGAAACCAACTCAACCTCTGGAACTGCACTGGTAACAGCCTCATAGATTTCTTGCGCGCGCTTTTCATCTTGGGGTAAGAGAAGACCTCCCGCATACATAGGGATATCTTTTGGAACGGACTGCGGACCAAGCCCTGGCACAAAAGTGTTAAACGAGGCTGCAAGATGATCTACTACCTCTTGAGTGGTATCAACTATTTTCCAACAAGAGGTAAATGACGTATCTAAAGGCTGCTCAAGCGGACCTTCTTGATAATACGTAAGCAAACAATCATCCATTGGAGAAATAACCTCGTAGATCTTCTCCATCATCTCGTAGGTAAATTGTTTGGTGAAAATGAGCTTGCCATTAAAGTAGAGAATCTTTCCACTAGAAAACACGCCAGTGTCTGTCAGGGAAACGTCAGACTTTAGATAAGAAAGTGCATCATAAACTGGCCTTCCGGTAGAAAGTCCAAACGCAATACCTGCGGCTTTAAGATTATTAATTGCCTGATGAGTTCTTTCTGAAATAGCCGGAGTGTCAGCGGGTTTTAACGTTTGGTCCATATCGGAAAGAACAAGCTTAATCATCAGGGCTCCCAAGATACGTGTGCTAAGTGAGTGTTTTGTTAATTCTACCAGCAAGAGTAGAGAAACGCGTAAAAATTACCGTTATTATTACGTTATTAACTTAAAACTACGAGATTAGTAGAGGTTCATGAATATTTACGACCACTTTGCTCACGAGGATGAATATCCGGAGCTCAACATAGAGGCAATGTCTGAGAGACTTGCAAAGGCGCTGTCTTTTAAGACGGTGTATACCGACGCAGAGACAACCGATTGGTCCCAGTTTGATGCCCTTCAACAGCACATTGTTGATAGCTTTCCGTATGTTATGACCGCGGCCTCTAACGTTGAAGTGGTTGGTCACTCGCTTCTCATTGAGATTTCAGGATCCAACCACGAGCTTCCCGCATTGATGCTTATTGCTCACCAGGATGTTGTTCCTGTTGTTCCTGGTACAGAAGACGCATGGACGCACGATCCCTTTGGTGGAGATGTCGATGACACGTACATTTGGGGACGTGGCGCGCTTGATATCAAAGACATGCTCATGGGCGAGCTTGAGGCACTTGAGTATCTGCTTTCACAGGGTTTCTCGCCAAGGCGCTCTATCTACCTGGCATTTGGCGAGGACGAGGAGGTCTTGAGCCACGGCGCCACTAGGCTTGCAGAGGTCATGGACTCGCGAGAAATGCGTGCAGCTTGTCTCCTGGACGAGGGCACCACTACGTTTTTTGACGGTAGCGCATACGGTGCGCCTGAGGCTACCGTGGCCGACATCTGCATCTCGCAGAAGGGCTTCTTGAACGTTAAGCTTACTGCACCTGGTCATGGCGGACATTCCTCAAATCCTTTTGGTGGAACATCGCTTGAGCATTTGAGCTGCGCACTAGCCGCTCTCTCTGAGGCTAAACCTCAGCCTGAGCTTAATGACATTGTCAAAGAAACATTCAAGGTTCTTGCGCCAGAAATCACCGATGAACCTTTTGCTTCTCTGGTGTGTGACGTAGATACAAATGCAGATAAGATCGCACATGCTGCAGCTCAGATTAAAGAGCTCTATCCCTTTGTTACTACTACGTATGCATTTAACATGCTTGATGGTTCTAGTAGTGCAGCAAACGTTATGCCTGGTAATGTCAGCGCAACTATCAATATTAGACTTCTTCCTGGTGTAAGCGTTGAGGAAACCGTTGAACACATTAAACAGGTGGTAGCTCAGATTGACCCTTATATTGAGGTTGAAGCTTTACACTCAACTCCAGCAGGAAGAATTGATTCTCCAACTGGTGCTGGCTACCAAGAGCTCAAGGCCATTATGGAGCACTACCATCCAGGTGTTACCTTTGTCCCGTCATTTGTGTGCGGTGGTACCGATTCTGTCCGATACGAGGGAATTTGCGATTCTATTCTGCGCATTTGTCCTTTTAGGCCAACACCAGAAGATGAGGCAAACGGTGTCCACGGCGTTGACGAACGTATCGAGAAACGCGTGTATGCTCAGGGCGTCCGCGTTCTTGTGTCCTTTGTTAAACAAATGTGCGAATAATTTGCTATCGTGCAACTTACGTTAAAATAGACGCATGTTATGTACTACAAAAGGGGAGTGAAACGTTGCAAACTAGGCAGCAGCTAGCTAATCAAGTAGCATCCCAAATTAAAGAAGCAGCAGACGCCGATACAGCAAAAGCGCAGGCAGAAGGAACTATTACTGATCCGGTTGGAAGCTCTAATAATCCTTCTAATGCTGTTTTTACCGTTGCAAATGTCATTACGTTTTGCAGGTTAATCCTTACGCTTATCTTTCTTGTGCTCTTCTCAACAGGCGGAAATCGCTGGGTTGCACTGGGCTGTTATGTAACCGCAGCTGTCACTGATTTTCTTGATGGTCAGATAGCTCGTAGAACGCAAACCGTCAGCTGGCTGGGCAAAATCATGGATCCCATCATGGACCGAGTTCTTCTTATTACAGGCGTTCTTGGTCTCTTGATTATTGGTGAGCTTCCTCTTTGGATTCCACTCTTTGTTATTGGACGAGATGTTTACCTTACTCTTGGCGCTCTTGCGGTTCGCAAATTCCGCAGGCGTCCTATTGATGTTGTCTTTGTTGGTAAAGCAGCAACTGCATTTTTGATGACTGGATTTAGTTTGCTTCTTCTGGGTATTCCAGTAGTCTCCGGACTTGGTCTGGTAAACGTTAGCTGGCTTCCAGGACTTAATTCACAGGGTTCTGCTGTCGGTATCTTCTTTGTGTACATAGGGATTGTTTTCTCGGCAATTACCGCCATTGTTTATACTGTTGAAGCGGCTAAAATAGTTAAAGATAGTAAAAACACTCAAGCATAAGTTAGGTTGTTTATGACTTTCCTTCAGCACAACCATGTATCTTTACGCCAGCTCTCTCATAAGATGCTGGCTTTTCTTGTTAGCGTGCTGCTTGTATTTGTTCTAGCTGCTCCTTTTGCTCCTGCAACCACGGCTCTGGCAGAAAATACCTCTTCTAACAAGTCTTCTGTAACCGATGAGCCAAAACTTACTGAGGCAACTACTGCCATTGTCACCGATGCACAAGGAAACGTCCTTTGGAGCAAAAACCCAGATCAAGAGCTCCCTATGGCATCCATCACCAAGGTTATGACTGCAATTGTGGCGCTTGATTCTGGCGTTAATCTTGATGAGCCTTGTGAAATCACAGTTCCAGATCTTGAAGAGGGTTCTCAAGTTGCTGGTTTGACCTCGGACGATACGCCTACACTCAGACAGCTAATCATGATGATGCTGGTGTATTCCGCAAATGACGCAGCTTATAACATTGCTGTCAACGTATCAGGCTCTCAACAGGCCTTTGTTGACCAAATGAACAAGAAGGCTGCTGAGATTGGCATGACTCACACGCAGTTCCAGAATCCTCACGGCTTAGATGCTAATGGTCACTATTCAACCGCGCGAGACCTTGCTCTGATGGGTCGTTATGCGCGCGAGCACTATCCACTTATCGCAAGCGCTGTGCATACCAGGTCATACACTACAACGGTAGGAGGGGAGCAGCGCACGTTCCACTCAACCGATGACCTTATGGACACCTACCGAGGTCTTCTCGGCATTAAAACAGGTGCTGAAGACTCTGGTACTGCCTTCTTGGGCGCTTCAAAGCGTGGAAACATTACGCTCTACACCTGCGTGCTTGGTTGCGAGACTACACAAGGTCGTTTTGACGATACCGCCATTCTGATGAACTGGGCTTATCGTAATTACAATCGCGTAAGCATCCAGCGAACCGACCAGATTGTGCAGATTCGTACGAGTGAGGACAACTTCTTGCTCTCTGCAGTGGTTAAGCCATCAACTTCTACCACGTATATGGCATGGCCTGGCTCTAAAGACTTCACCTACCAGACCTCCATGCTTTCTCCTAACTATCCTGTAGCTAATAACCAGCTGGTTTCTTCAACTGACTGGTCCCAAGATTCCACGCAGGTAGGCACCACCATAACGCAGGCATACCTTACGCTGTGGACTATTCCAGCCTACAATCTCTTTGACCTGTATTCGGTTGCTCCGTATCTCTTTGGGAGAAACTAATGTCTGAGCAGAAACGCTCTATCCTTCATACCGAGCTTGAGTATCTTGGCGCACAATTCTCAACTTCAACTGAAGGCTTCAACTTAGCCCAATCTTTCTATGGCGAGAAACCCCTTGAGGAAGCTCTGAAAGATTGCGCTCTTATTGACCTGAGTGGTATCGGCTACACACTTTTGAGTGGAGTTGCAGCTCAAAATTTTGTTGAAGCTGTCTTTGCAGGTAAACAGCTTGAGGTAGGAGAGACTTCATTTGAGTGTGCACTTACGGGAGACGGATCTCTGTCTTCCATCGGTCTTCTCGCGCGCTCTGGTCAAAACGAGTACGTGGTACTTGATGCATCTGAGCGCTCTCTTGTTCTAGATGAGTGGCTTTCTATCATTGCGTCAGTCGAGCAAAACGGTGTAGCTCCTTATGCAGAAGTGTCTTTAGAAGACGCAACGCCGCTGCTTACCCCTCTTCTTCTTGCTGGTAAAAAGGCCAAGAAGGTCCTTATGGACTACCTGGGAGAACAGAATCTTCCAGAAGACTCAAAACTTTGTAATCTTATGCTCGACCAAACAATCCCAGCACTTGTAGTCAATATTTCAACTAAGAAAGTACCTGCATATCTGGTTATGGTCCCACCGGTACATACGGTAATTCTTTTTAGAAGCTTGCTTTCTTTTGAAACAGTCCATCCTCTTGGACATAAGCAACTCATTGAAGGCCTTAAAACCTATCTTCCATGGTTTTCAGAACTTGCAAGTAACACTAAAGTAGTAGTAGCTAAAGATAAACTTGAGGGTTGGGGTTTACTCAGAGCCTCTGATGATTTCATTGGTGCAAGGGGTGATCTTCTATGAAATATGCAATTAATGCAGTAGGCGTTCCTGCTCCTATGGGACCATACTCTCAGGGTACTACTGCAGGTAGATTGGTATTTGTAACTGGTCAAATTGCGGTCTCTGCAGAAGACCCAAAGGAGCTCATAGACGGAGGAATTGAAGAGCAGACTACTCGTGTCATTCATCTTGCTCAGTCAATTCTGGCAGAGGCAGGATGCACCCTTTCTGATGTAGCTCAGACAACTATCTACCTTGCTGATATCAATGATTTGCCTAAGGTAAACGAGATTTATAGGCAGTACTTTGTTCTTCCTGCACCTGGCAGGGCAGTTGTTGAGGTTTCTGCGTTGCCACTCGGTGCGCTTATCGAAATGGACTGCATTGCGTGTCGTTAAGCGTTATTATTATCTTGTAACCAAATTAAGGAGAAACCATGTCAACTGACGACATCAAACAGCAGTCACCAGACTCAACAGAGATTTTCCGCATGCCATCAGCTGACGCTACGGTTCCAGACCTTATGGCTCAACAAAAGCCAGCTCACCCTGTCCTTACTATTGTCAAGGGACCACAGACTGGTCAGACTTTTGAGCTCAATTTACCTCAGATTTCTCTTGGTAGAGACCCAAAGAGCAGTGTTTTCTTGAACGACATGACAGTTTCCAGAAATCATGCCACCATTGATCTCTCTAATCTTGCTCTTGGCTATGCAACTATTGAAGACCTTGATTCTCTCAATGGTACCTGGGTCGATGGTGCCATTATTAACAAGGCTACCCTGCGCGATGGCTCAACTATTCAGATTGGTACCTTCCGCATGGTCTTCCATACCAGCAGAGTTTCAGCTTAAGGTTAAAGGATAGCTTTATGGCTGATTCAGGCTTTCTTACCATTGGTAAAGTAGTCAAGAAATTACAGACTCTCTATCCTGACTTGAGTGTTTCTAAAGTCAGATATCTACAGGATGAGGGTTTGCTTACTCCTACCAGAACTGCTGGTGGTTATCGTCTGTATTCTCAAAAAGACGTTAAGCGACTTGAGACTATTCTGTATCTGCAGAAAAGCCGTTTTATGCCACTCTCAGTTATTAGAGAAGAGCTTGATAGGCAAGATAAAAACCCTGAAGCTGAACAACAGGTCAAAGCTCAGACTGACGAGGCAACTGGAGCTGAGGCTCAGGCTGCGCCTGAAGCTCAAAGTTCTTCTCGCCAGCCTCAACCTCAGCTTGATGGAAAGCAAGTCTCACAGGCAATTCTTGGTGCCACGCATGCTGATGCTATTGTGGTACCTGTAGATGACCCTGAGGTTGTTCAAAAATATCACGCTATTGATCGTATCCCAGAAATTGTGGGATGCTCTGTAGGCTTTGTTCGTCAGCTTTCCGAAGCAGGCGTCATTACTTTAAAACGCTCTCCACATGGTAGAGACCTTGTAGATGGCAAAGACTTAACGCTGATTCGCCTTTGTAGTGAGCTTCGTCACTTTGGTTTTGAGCCCAAGAACCTGCGTCAATACGTTATGGCTGCAAACCGAGAATCTAGTATGTTTGCCAAGTCACTTGTCGTATATGCTAAAAAAGGCGGGGGAGTTGAAGTTGACCACACTGACGAGACTCGTCAGAAGTTTATGGCTGCTCTGACCCGCATGTTAGGCCTCACCAATGCGGTTAGAAATGAACTTATCACTAAATTAGTTCGTGAATCTTTTAAGGATATGCATCTAGACGAGTAATCTAGGTATATATAACTATTCATTGATTTTGATTTTGAATGTGAGGACATTGTGTCTACGTATGATTATGAGAGTCATATCATTAGCATTCCTGATTATCCAGAGCCAGGCGTTATCTTTAAAGATGTAACTCCACTTTTTAAAGATCCTGAGTGCTTCCACGCAGTTGTTGATGACATTGCAGAGCACTTTGCTGATGCGGGAATCACCAAGGTTATTGGTGCTGAGGCTCGTGGTTTTCTTGTTGGAACCCCTGTAGCCTACAAACTTGGTGCAGGCTTTGTTCCTGCTCGTAAGCCAGGCAAACTGCCTCGTGAGGTCTACGCACAGGCTTATGACCTGGAGTACGGTACCAGCGAGCTTCAGATTCACACCGATGCTCTTACCCCAGACGACGTTGTTCTTATTGCTGATGACCTGGTTGCTACTGGCGGCACCTGCGTTGCTTGTGCTCAACTTGCCGAGAAGGCCGGTGCAAAAGTAGCTGGCTTTGCATTTGCGCTTGAGCTTTGCTATCTGCACCCAAGGGAGATTATTGGCAAGTGCTTTGATCAAGAGGTCTACACCCTTATTAAGGTTCAATAAGCCTCACCGCTTACTTTGGACCTTCTTTAACCTGACAATTTTGGCTGACAAGACTACGCGCTTGTTGGCCATTTGTCTTATTTACCTAAGCAATTTGTTAATTACAGTAAACTTGTTTGCAATACATAGAATTTCTCCATAATTGCAGGTCAAGTATAAATTTATGCAATAATATTTACCTAATCCAAATCAAATAGCAGCGTAAATGTTCTTTTGAATTTGTATGAAATGTCATTTTCGGGGTAAACTATTCAAATACTCGATAGGGTAGCTTCCTGTTTACACGGGTTTCTCGCTAAGAAATCGGCGAGTTGACTTTGATTTTTTATCAAATGAGCTATCCTAGATGGCAAAGCAAAGCAACACGTTGCCCAATTGATTTCGTGCTTTGCGGAAGGAGCTTATATGTCACAGCGCCGATCTTTCACAAGACGAGACGCTCTCTTATTTGCAGGTCTTGGTGTAGCTACTACGCTGCTTACCCCAGCCAAGCTATTCGCAGACCCACAAAGCGATCTTGAGGCCGCATCTGCCCAGCTAGACTCTCTTGGTGCAGCTCTTGCAGAGGCCATGGATAACCTTAACGAGAAAACCTATGCACTTGACGCCACCAACAACAAGATTGGTGAGGTTCAGGAGCAGATTGCAGAGACTACAGACCAGCTCAATAAGCAGCGTCTTGTCCTTTCTGCAGCAATGAAGAGTGCTTATAAGGCAGGCCCACAGGAGACTTTGGACTTCCTCCTTGGAGCGTCTAGCCCAGAGGACTTTGTCAGCCGTGTCTACTATATGGACCGCACCAGCAAGCAGGAGGCTGACTCCATCAATACCGTCAAGGCTCTTGGTGACCAACTTCAGGCTCAACAGCTTGAGCTTCAGGCTGAGCAGGAGAACCTTCAGGCTCAGGTCGCTGAGATGAAGACAACTGCAGATGGTCTTCAGAGCCAGGTTGCAGAGGCTAAGGCTTACTATGACTCCCTTGATGCTGAGGTAAAAGCTCAGCTTGCTGCTCAGGAGGCTGCATCAGCTAACAACAACGTTGCTTATGCAATTGAGACTGTTACTCGTGAGACTCCTTCTAACAGCTCAGAGTCTAACGATAGCTCCTCTAACGATTCCAGCTCTAGCTCTTCAAGTTCAAGCTCCTCTAGCTCCTCAAGCTCTTCTAGCTCTAGCAGCTCCAGTAGCAGCTCTAACTCTGGCGGCGGATCATCATACTCCGGCGGTGGCGGTGGCTACCCAGCTGCAGGCGGCGGTGTTGCTACAGCTTATGCTTGCATTGGCTATCCATACGTTTGGGGCGGAGCTTCCCCTGCTACAGGCTTCGACTGTGGCGGCCTGATTTACTACTGCTTCCTCGGTTACCGTGCAGGTACCGCAGGAACCATTGGCCGTGCTATTCGTGCTGCTGGTAACTGGCATGATTCCCTAGACGAGCTCAACTATGGCGATATTGTCTTTACCCGTGCAGGCTATGAGCACGTTGGAATCTACATCGGCGGTGGCCGCATGATTCACGCAGCTAACGAGTCTGTCGGTGTTATCGAGGGTCCTGTTTATGCTTGCTATGGTGGAGGACCATTCTCCGGCTAACGTACAATTTCTGTACAAAGTTTTAACTCACGCACGTAAAGTCGTACAATATCCAAGTACGACTTTACGTGCTTTTTTATTAACCATAGACTGCTAGGGGAGATTGTGGCGTTTCATCTCAAACATAAGACAAACATTATTGAGCGTCACTTTTCTCGTAGATTTCAGGTAGCCCTTATTGGAGAAGGTCTGCTTGTTGGCCTTCTGGGTGGCGGCGTAGTCACGCTGTATCGCCTTTGTCTTTCTTTTGCAGAAGCTCAAATGCGCTCCATTACTCAATCAATCGCAGGCAATTGGCCTTATATGGCTCTCTGGTTTGGTGTTCTGATTATTCTTATGGCGGCCGTTTGTCTACTCATGAAGTTTGAACCCTACACCGCTGGCTCTGGAATCCCTCAGACCAATGCTGAGGTCATGGGATCTGCCGATATGCCTTGGTATCGAGTTCTTCCTGTTAAGTTCATTCAAGGCGTCCTGGTGGCTTTTGGTGGCCTCTCTATGGGTCGAGAAGGTCCATCAGTCCAGTTGGGCGCTGTTTCTGGTAAAGCGGTCTCAAAGTTCCTCAAGCGCAAAAGGGGAGAAGAACGCCTTCTAGTAACTTGTGGCGCTGCTGCGGGTATGTCAGCCGCTTTTCATGCCCCTCTCACCGGCACACTTTTTGCTATCGAAGAGATTCAGAAAGAGTTTCATGCTCCACTGATTATCTCGGCAATGACCGCATCAGTAGGCGCTGACTTCCTGGTTTCTAACGTCCTTGGTATGAAGCCTGTCCTTCAGCTTCCTTACGTAGCACCATTACCTCATGTCGACTTTGCATTTGTTCTTATCGTCGGTTTTATCTGTGGTTTATTAGGAGCGCTCCACAATAAGGGAATGTTCTTTGCCCAGGGGCTGTACAAAAAGATAACTAAGTTTGTGCCTTTCTCGAGGCTCATTATTCCATTCATGCTAGCTGGAATTATGGCTTTTATCTGGCCAGATCTTCTTTGTGGCGGCGACGTCATTATCGAGAAAATCAAAGAGCCAGCAACGCTCACTGAACTCATGGTTATAGCGCTTTTACTGGGCAAATACTTCTTTACCACAACATGTTTTGCTGCTGGAACGCCTGGCGGAACTCTCTTTCCAATGGTTGTTATGGGAACACTTGTTGGAACACTGTTTGCCCTGGTAGCAACCCATGTTTTTGGCATACCTATGGCATATGCACCAAATTTTATTGCTATGGGCGTTGCAGGCATTTTTGCCGGAGCAGTTAGGGCGCCCGTCACCGGGGTAGTGCTTATATTTGAGCTCACAGGCTCTCTTGAGGCTCTTATGGCTATGTCTGCAGTTGCAATTGTGTCCTATGTAACCGCAAATATCCTGCGTGTCGACCCATTCTACGAGCACTTACTTGCAGAATTCTTGGCTTCTCAACAAGGGGAGTCTAAACCAACACTTGATTCTGGCGAGAAAATCCTTCATGAGTTCACTATTGGCCAAGGAAGTCCCGTTGAGGGCAAATTGCTCCAAGATATCCCATGGCCTGACAAAGTGAGGGTTGTTACTATTGACCGTGCGGGCTTGGAGATTATTCCAACCGGCCAAACTGAATTGATGGCGCTGGACAAGATTCTTGTTATTTATGATGAGATGTATGAAAGCGATGTCATGATTAAATTGAATGTCATGACTGATTCATCGGTATAGCGCTTATCGCTGTCGCACACGTTACAGTAAAGGAGAGGGGCTCGAAATCCTTCTCCTTTTTCTTCAACTCATTAGTTTACATAATATAGATTATCAGACTTTTATATATTAGAACAGAATTTAGAGGTCTTATACGTCTATATATCTAGAATACTTTATCTTTCATCGGCTTTCATACCCTGCATCTAATTACTTCAAAATTTGAGCCTCTGAGAGCCGTTTTAAGCCACGTTCTTACTTTGTCATGAGTATTTACACCTCTAGTAATTTGAGTCTTAGTCAGGCGTCTAGATTGCATAGCTATTTTGTTCGGATTTCTATAACTAATTACTTACTGACAAGTCATCAATGCCAGACATTCGACATACTCTACAATTTCTTTATACGTAGTAATTCGAATATCTAAATTTCTTTTTCACTAATGAATTCAACTTGAATTTGAAAACTCTTTACGTCTATTGAATTATCCAGATTTATTTCTAATCTAGATTCCTAGATGCCTTGATTTCGACTTTCCTACAAGGTAAATCTAATTAGTATTTCTCGTAACCTAGTCCATCTCATTCGTTTTAACTTATTACTCCCCTTTTTTGATAAAAACAACCAATCTACCTGCATAAATACATAAAACTGCAGGTAAACAAGGTGTGATTGTTTCAAAATAACCAAATCATTTCAATAAAGGCTGGATTGAATTTCAGCTAGACTAATATATTTAAAACTCGAAGGTTAAGGGATTACATGAATATTGCTCTCATAAAACCAAGTGAAGAAAATAAAGCCAAGCTCATAGAGATGCTTGATGAATGGATACATGATATCGAGACAAATCATACAAATCCATCTCCAAGACGCATTTTTAGATTTGATCACCATGACTTTACAAACTATCTAGAACAACTAGACGTAAAAGATCCAGTTCCAGCTGGTCGAGTGCCTACAACAACCCTCTTTTGCTATGACTATGATAAAAATATTTTTGTTGGAGCAGTAAATATTCGCCATTCCCTTACTGAGGAGCTTCTACACAGTGGTGGACACATCGGTGATGGAATTCGACCAAGTGAGCGAAGAAAAGGATATGCAACAGCAATGATTGCGCTGGCGCTCAAAGAATGTAAGAAACTTGGTATTGAGCGTGTTCTCATGTGCTGTCGTAAAGATAATATCGGCTCAGCAAAGTCTATTATCAATAACGGAGGAATACTCGAAAACGAAGTCCTTGACGAGGACAATGTGCTTACGCAAAGATATTGGATTGACCTTTAATAGTTCTTCTCATTTGTCTACGAGGCTTGATATACGTTGAAAAAGGATATATATATTCATATTTCCACATGAGACGAAGGAGAGCCTAATGATTCAAGACGAGCTCTTTGCACTTCAAGATACAGAATATGCCGCTTTTCAAAGTAAACTCACACCCAATATCTCAAGAGAATCCATCATTGGTGTACGCGTTCCTCAACTCAGAAAGCTTGCTAAAAGGCTTGGAAAAAGCAAAGATGCTAACGAGTTTCTTCTCGCCCTTCCACATGCCTACTATGACGAAAACATGCTGCATAGCCTGCTTGTTTCAGAGATTAAAGATTTTGACGACTGTATCTCAGCGATTGATGCATTTCTTCCTTATGTCGATAACTGGGCCGTGTGTGACATCTTGTCGCCGCAGGTTTTCAAAAAGAATTGCGCGCGTCTTATAACTGAAATTCAGAGGTGGGCATCTTCGAGCCATGTATATACCTGTCGCTTTGGTATAGAGATGCTTATGACCCATTTTCTAGATGATAATTTTGACTCCAAATACCTTGAAATTCCTGCGCAAATTCACTCAGACGAATACTACGTTAACATGATGATTGCTTGGTTCTTTGCAACGGCTCTAGCCAAACAATGGGACTCTACACTACCCTATCTTGAAACCAAAAAGCTGGACACATGGGTGCACAATAAAACGATTCAAAAAGCATGTGAAAGCTATCGAATCACCAAAGAACAAAAAACTTATCTTAAAAGTTTGAAATAGTACTTTGAAAATAGCTGATATGGTTTTTAGTAGTCAATCTAAATATTTAGGGGATCGAATAGCTCGATCCCCTATCAAATATCTATCAAATATGAAATAAAAAATTATCCCTCGACAGGCTGTCCAAGATAGGATGCTACAGAAGTTGCAGCAATAGCACCGTCTGCAGCTGCAGTAATAATCTGACGCAGTGGCTTCTTATTGAGGTCTCCTGCGGTAAAGAGGCCAGGTGTCTTGGTAGCCATACGCTCGTCAGCAAGGACATATCCCTGCTCATCAAGATCTACAAGGTCCGTTAAAAGCTCAGTTGAAGGCACGCGACCTACCAAGACAAAGACACCAAAGCTACCCTCATCAAAGGTTTCTGTGTGCTCTTCTCCCGTCTGGTTATTGCGGAAGGTGATGGAAGTAAGCAAATCGTTACCATCAACTGCAGTGATGCTGGTCAGATAACGAATCTCTGTCTTAGGATTCTCCTCAAACTGCTTAATTGCAGTTGCGTTAGCTCTTAGGTGATCCTTGCGGACGATAAGAGTTACTTTGTCAGCAAAACGAGCAAGGAACTGAGACTCCTCTACAGCGGTGTTGCCGCCGCCGATTACAAATACCTGCTTGCCGCGATAGAACATTCCATCGCAGGTGGCGCAGTAAGAAACACCCTTGCCGGTGAACTTCTCTTCGTTGGTGAAGCCGGCGTGGCGAGGATTAGCGCCACCAGAAACAATGACGGCCTTTGCGTGATAGGTTCCCTCAGAAGTCTCCAACACAAAGAGGTTAGTCTCTGGATCCTTAACAATAGAAAGGACATTGGCCATGACAATCTCTGCGCCGAGGTCTGTAGCCTGCTTCTGAAGAGTGTCGGTAATAGTGAAGCCATCAGTGTTTGGCATGCCAGGGTAATTCTCAACCTCAGTTGTAGTGATGACCTGGCCACCTACAGCCTGCTTCTCTAAAACAACGGTATCGAGAAGAGCGCGTTTTGCATAAATTGCTGCTGAAAGTCCTGCAGGACCGCCACCAACAATAACAAGGTCTTTAGTAATAACATCTGCCATGATTGGCTCCAATCGTATAAATCGTAACTGGGTTTGTTATACCCTACTGGTGACAATCATTATCAGTTATCTCTTAAAAATAAATTGTACACAATCTATTCACAAATAAAAAAGAGGCGCGCCAAGATCTCCATCTTGAACGCGCCTCACCTAGTAATTTAAAACTAGTTAGCAATGATGAAGTAAGCAACAAAGGCAAGAGTTGCAACCCACATCAGAGGCTTAACCTTCTTAACGTTACCGGTAACAAGAGCGACGACAACGTAGAAAATGAAGCCAAAGCCAATGCCGTCAGAAATAGAGTAAGTCATTGGAATACCAGCAATAACCATAAATGCTGGGAAGCCCTCGAGAAGATCATTCCAATCAATCTCAGTGACCTCAGACATCATCAGGAAGCCAACAAGGACCAGTGCGCCGCAGGTAGCTGCAGAGCTGACGATAGAAATAAGAGGTGCAATGAATGCTGCTGCAATAAAGAGCAGACCAGTGAAGATAGAAGAAAGACCAGTACGACCGCCGTCAGCAGCGCCGGATGCGGACTCGATGAATGTGGTAATGGAAGAAGCACCAAAGAAACCACCTGCAGCTGCAGCAGCAGAGTCAACAATAAGGATCTGCTTGATGTCCTTGACGTTGCCGTCCTCAGTGAGGAAGTCTCCCTGCTTAGCAATAGCCATAGCAGAGCCCATGGTGTCAAAGAAGTCAGACATCATCAAAGAGAATGCAAAGACGAGAAGAACTGGCGTTGTCAAAGCCTTAACAATACCCATAACACCAGCACTATCGGTCAAGAATGGTGCACCAAAAGTGGAGAAATCAAGACCAGAAACAATGCCAGTAGGACTTGCGGTAACGCCAAGTGGAATACCAGCAAGTACGGCAAGGATAATGCCGATAAGCAGGGAGCCCTTAACACGAGCAGAGTAAAGAACAACTGTTGCAACAATGGAAATTACACCAACGATAAAGGTTGGAGAAAAAATATCGCCAAGAGCAACAAGTGTGGACTCATTAGCAACGATAATACCGCTGTTCTTGAGACCAATCATGGCAATAAAAAGACCTAGGCCAACAGAGATTGCGTGGCGTAGGTTTACAGGGATTGCATCCATGATTGCTTCACGAAGGCCGCAGAGAACTAAAAGAAGAATAGCAATTCCTTCAATGAAGATAACTGCCATTGATGCGTGCCAATCTCCACCAGTAATTGGAGTGAGAGAGAAAGCTACAACAGCGTTTACACCCATACCAGATGCGCAAGCAAGTGGACGGTTAGAGAACAGACCCATCAAAATGGTCATGATGCCGCCACCAAGACAGGTAGCAGTAATAGCTGCCGAAACTGGAACTCCTGCAGCAGCGAGAAGAGCTGGGTTTACTGCAATAATGTATGCCATTGCGAGGAATGTAGTAATTCCAGCCCTAAACTCTTGAGCGGGATTACTGCCACGCTCAGCTACCTTAAAGAACTTCTCCATTAAGCTCTTCCTTCCTAAAGAGGCTTTTCCTTTATGCAAGCGCTGAAGCGCTTATCACCAAAATAAAAAATTATTGAACGCCGCTTGAACCAAAACCGCCTGTACCGCGATCAGTCTGATCAAGCTCATCAACTTCAATAAGCTCTACAACAGGGACCTGTTGGATCACAAGCTGCGCGATACGCTCACCACGCTCAATGTGAATAGTTTCTTTGCTATCAAGGTTAATGGCACAAACCTTAAGCTCACCGCGATAATGAGCATCAATGAGGCCTGGAGTATTTGCCATAGAAAGGCCCTTTTTAAGTGCGAGACCGCTTCTAGGCTGAACAAATCCTGCATATCCATCAGGAATTGCGATAGCTAAACCGGTGGAAATAAGTTTGCGCTCAAAAGGAGCAAGATCAACATCTTCAGCACTTCTAAGATCTAATCCAGCGTCTCCTGTATAGGCGTACGAAGGTAGTTCAACAGTAGGATCAAGGCGTTTAATAGGTAGCTGGATGTCAAAATTGCTCATTAATTCAGGCTCCTTAATTCTGCGCTAAATTCATCAACATCTTTGAAGTCTCTATAGACAGAAGCAAACCTAATGTATGCAACTTTATCGAGCATAACTAGGTTTTTAAGCACAATGCTTCCAAGGTCTTCAGATTTAATCTCGTATTGACCCTTATCTCTAATCTGAGACTCAATACCATCAATAAAATGATCAAGAGAAGCAACAGAGATATCTCTCTTTACTGTTGCAGCAACAAGACCTCTCATAAGCTTCTGTCTATCAAAAGGCTCCTTGTGACCGTCTTTCTTAACAACGGTGATAGGAATCTCTTCTAAGCGCTCATAGGTTGTAAAACGAAACTTACAGGACATGCACTCGCGACGCCTTCTAATAGCATCGTTATTCTCAGATGAACGAGAATCAATAACCTTTGACTCTTCGTGACCGCATTTTGGACAACGCATGGAATCCCCTTTTTTCGTATAAAAGGAAGATACCATTTTACGCAGGTATTGACTGCTATCAACACAGAATTCCGAGAGAAATTTACATAAATATTTACTATTTAGATACAGAAGGAATCTCTAGAGTTTGTCCAGTTCTTAAAAGAGAAGAATCAATATTATTTTTTTCTCTAATCCAGCTTACTTGTTGTTCTGTAGAGACACCCTCAATAGGATTACTCTCTGCAATTGACCACAGCGTGTCATTGCTATGAACGGTAATTGTTTGTGAAGCGCTATCCATTACAGATGTAGCAAATGAATTGAGAACGGTTGTGCGAAGAAAAGAAACCGCAAACATCAAAACAAAGGATGCAGTAATAATAAGTCCAGCAACAAAAGCTTCTTTATTTGTTAGTGTCTTGACGTAAGAAACTTCCTCACGCTGAGGTGCAACAGATTCTTTCTTTGCTCCGCCCTCAATTACCTTAAATGCAGGCTTATAAGAAGCAAGAGCTGAAGTTCCGCTAACCTGATACATCTTTGACTGATACATACGCCTCATATCATTTCCTTCCGTAATAGTTTTTACGGAACTAGTTATATCTAATACACCGGACAAAAAGTCATGTCCGAACGTTTGTACTAATAATATATAGTACGTTTGTTCGTGTCAAGAAAAAATAGAACATTCGTTTGATTATTTTTTAGAACACGTGTATTATTATTAAAAAGAAAAAGGAGGCTCATATGCCAAAGGGCAAACTTAGCAAGCGTCAGGCAGCAATTTATGAATACATCTGTTCTTACACAGATCAACATGGCTATCCCCCTTCAGTAAGAGAGATTGGTGCTGCCGTTAATCTTGCTTCTCCTTCAACTGTCCACATGCACCTAAAAGTTCTTGAGCAGTTCGGACTTATTGATAGAGACCCAAAAAAACCTCGTACTATGAAGATTGTTCCACAGGCTTCTAACACTTCTGATACAGCAAAGCTTGCCCCCGTTACTCAAGACATAGCTAATAATGTGATTAGCCTTCCTCTTGTAGGACGTGTTGCTGCTGGTACTCCTATTCTTGCTGAGCAAAACGTAGAAGAATCTCTATCTCTTCCAACTAGCATTGTTGGGGATTCAAGTTCTTTCATTCTTCGTGTTCGCGGAGAATCAATGATCAATGCTGGTATTTTTGACGGCGATTATATTGTTGTAAAAGAGCAGCAAGATGCCCATGATGGAGAAATTGTTGTTGCTCTTATTGATGATTCTGCAACAGTTAAAACATTCTACAGAGAAAACGATCGCATTCGTCTTCAACCAGAAAATGACTTTATGGAGCCAATCTACGTACAAAATCCTGTCATTTTAGGTAGGGTTACTGCACTTATTAGATCAATTTCTTAGTCATATTATGGGTGCTGAGTTAAGACAAACCAAAGGGAGAATAACGTTTTTTGACACTATACGAGGTATCTCGGTAGTTTCAATGATTCTGTTTCACTTTACCTATGATTTGTTCTTTATTTCGCACGTTAAGCTTACGTGGTTTACACCTCTGCTTATGCAAATCTGGATACCATCAATCTCATATCCTTTTATTTTTATTGCTGGTTGTATGTGCGCCTTCTCTAAAGATTCTTTTAAGCGTACAGGAGTTTATGGCCTTGTAGCCTTAGCAATATTTGCAGCAACTACCTTTGCAAAAGTTGATACTCCCATTACGTTTGGAATCTTCTTTTGTATGGCCTCATGTACCCTCGTAGAAGCTCTTATTTCACGTTTCGCTATTCCGCCCAAAGGGTATGCAGCGGCAATTCTTTTTCTTTTGTTATTTGTTATCTGCATTCCAATTTCTGCTGGTCACATTGGTATAGGTAACATAGTTTTCTCGTTACCTAAAGAGTTGTATCAAACACCGTATTTAGCCTGGGCGGGATTTCCTTCTCCAACTTTTTCATCTGGAGATTACTATCCATTGCTCCCCTATTTATTCTTGTATGTAAGTGGAGCTGCGTTTAACAGACAGTTCAAGGCAGAAGGCTATCCTAACTGGATGAAAACATTTTCCCTTCCCCTTATAACAGAAATGGGAAAACATTCGCTTATCGTTTATATTTTGCACCAACCAATATTGCTGCTCATTGCCTTATTCGTCAGTCAGAATATCGTCTTCTGACACCACGTACGGCTCTAAAAGCGCCTGCATATACGTATCGGCTTTAACTGACAGTAAAAGACCTTCAGCAACATATTGCTCGTGCAAAAGCTGGCATCTCTCATGAACAGACTTAACTAGAGCACCTTTGTTGAACGGAATAAGTGCACTAACCACCTTGTCACCGGCGCTAGCTATTTCTTGAATCTTATGGAGAAGACCGTTAATGCCCATACCTTCCTGGGCAGAAATAAAAACAGCTTCTGGATAGAGTGCTCTGAGCATTTGAAGCTCTTGGTCATCAAGTAGGTCTACCTTGTTTAATACAAGAATCTGATCACTTTTATCAGCCTCGATGTCTTTTAAAATACTACGAACAACTGCTATTTCTTTAGAAAGATTCTCATCAGTTGCATCTGCAATCAACAGAAGAAGATCTGCTTCTTGAGCCTCTACCAAGGTAGATTTAAAAGACTCAATCAGATTAGTTGGGAGCTTTTGAATAAATCCAACAGTATCCGTAAGAACAATCTTTCTGCCTTCATCAAGAGAAAGTGCTCTGGTAGTTGGATCAAGAGTTGCAAAGAGTTCATCTTTTGCATATACATCCGCGCCTGTGAGTTGATTCAAAAGCGTTGATTTACCAGCATTGGTATAACCAACAAGAGAGACACTAAACGTTCCAGAATTCCACCTGGACTTAGACTGAACTTCTCGCCTTTGGCTGAGCTGCTTTAGTTCATTTTTTAAGGTTGAAATGCGCTTTCTAATAAGACGACGGTCAACCTCAAGCTGGCTCTCGCCTTGGCCAAATCGGCTACCAATGCCGCCACGAGTTTGCTCGCCTACCAGGTGACTCCACATACCACGAAGCCTTGGAAGTACGTACTGAAGCTGTGCAAGCTGCACCTGGAGTCGCCCTTCTTTGGTGCGCGCGTGAATACCAAAAATATCAAGAATCAGCGCTGTTCGGTCAATGACTTTAACAGGCTCACCAAGTAATTTTTCTAGATTAGATTGCTGAGAAGGCGTGAGCTCATCATCAAAGATGACCACATCAGCGTTGGTGTTTCTTACCAGGGAGATAAGCTCCTCAGTTTTACCTTTGCCAATGAATGTTTTGGGGATAGGTGCATCAAGTTTTTGCGTAAGACGCATAAAGACTTCAGCGCCGTCAGTTTGTGTCAGACGCTCAAGCTCGTCCATTGATTCTTCAAGCGACCAATCGCTTTTACCGCAATCAACGCCTACAAGAATTGCTCGTTCAACTTTAGGAGCAGTTGAAAATGGAACAAATCGACCCATAGACTCCCCATCTTAGACAAGGTAAATACGTTAGTTTTTGATGTATCCTACTGGCATTGTACGTCAGCATGCTGCGCAAGAATCAGCTCGAGCGCATCCTTGGCTGTGAGTTGATCCATATCAAGCCACCTTACTCGACCATCTCGTTTAAGCCAAGAAATCTGTCGCTTTGCATACTGTCTGGTATGCTGCTTAATAAGCTCACGCGTTTGTTCAAGCGACTGTTCACCAGCAAAATACGCAAAGAACTCTTTGTAGCCAATTGCCTGCCCAGCCGTACAATTTTCAGAGAGACCTGACTCAATAAGCGCTTGAACCTCTTCAACAAGCCCTTGCTCAAACATAAGGTCAACTCGGAGGTTTATTCGCTCATAGAGACGCTGACGGTCCATCGTAAGACCCCATATCTGGGCGTCAAAGTACGGTGTGTGATCCTTTAGGCCCTCATGATGAGTTGCATACGACTTGCCCTCTTCCAAGAGCTCTAAAGCCCTTACAACGCGTCGTACGTTATTTGGATGGATAAGCTCTGCACTTGCTGCATCTTTTGTGGTCAGAAGTTCGTGCAGACCCTCAGCACCAAGCTCTTGAGCAAGCTTTTCATAACGAGTACGTACAGGAGACTCGATTGAGCCTGAAGGAAACTCCATCTGGTCGATAATCGAATCAAGATAAAGACCCGTTCCGCCACAGAATACAGGTGTTTTACCAGCTTTAATAAGCTTATGAGCTTCTTCACGCGCTGCCACTTGAAACATCTGGACAGAATATTCTTCTGAAATGTTGGCGCAATCTACCATCAAAAGAGGAACTTCTCGCTCTTCAACAGGGGTTTTAGCGGTTCCAATATCCATGCCACGATAAACCTGCATTGCATCAACAGAAATGACAGAGGTCTCAAGCTTCTTGGCTACCAGCTCAGACAAGGAGCTTTTGCCCGAAGCCGTGGGACCTACAATGCAGATAACCGAGCCATGAGAGCTCATCGAGGATCAGACTCCATAGTTCCGCGCAAATACCAGGTACGAGCCTCATCAATATGGACATCAACAATTTTGCCAATAAGATCTTCTGGTGTGTAACCTTCTGGCAGATTGAAGTGAACTGTTTGGTTCTTCTCGCTATGTCCCACCATAACCGTATTGTCACGCTTGGAAGTTCCCTCAACAAGAACTGCCTGTGTAGTATTGAGATCTACCTGGTTAGCGTCGTGTGCCTGCTGAGCCACAAGCTCTGCAAGCCTATCAAAGCGCTCCTGGATGACCTCGTGAGGCGTGTTGTCTTCGTATTTTGCCGCTGGAGTACCTGGACGCTTAGAGTAAATGAAGGTATATGCGGAAGAATAGCCAGCTTCTTTGACCAAAGAAAGCGTATCTTCAAAGTCTTCCTCAGTCTCTCCGGGGAAGCCAACGATAATGTCAGTTGAAAGCGCCAGTCCTGGAATAGCCGCACGCAGGCGAGAAACCACGTCTAAGTACTCTTCTCGTGTATAGCTGCGGTTCATCTTTTTGAGAACACGCGTAGAGCCACTTTGAACCGCAAGATGAAGATGAGGCATGACAGCTGGTGTTTCCTTCATGGCCGCAATAGTCTCATCAGTAAGATCTTTTGGATTCGATGAGGTGAAACGGATTCGCTCTACACCCGTCTGACCAACCGCACGCAAAAGCTCTGCAAAACGAGGCTTACCGTAGAGGTCGCGACCATATGAGTTAACGTTTTGACCAAGAAGGGTAATCTCACGAACGCCATCTGCGACAAGACGCTCGCACTCACCAATAACAGCCTCAAAGGTGCGACTGCGCTCACGACCGCGAACGTAAGGAACAATGCAATACGTGCAGAAATTATTGCAGCCGGTCATGATAGGCACCCAAGCGTGATACTGCTGAGCGCGGTTGCTTGGCAAATCTGTGGAGAAGCCCTTGCCCTCCTCAGAAGTGTCTACGGCTACACGGTCATTCTCGCCCCTAAATGCGCTGGTGAGAAGTGCTGGCAAGCTTGCAAGTGCACTGGTGCCAAACACAACGTCAACGGCTGGGACCTTTTCACGGAGCTTCTCGCCATCGCGCTGCGCAATACAGCCACCAATGGCAACAACGCGCTTGCCTGATGGAGGCGTTGGAGCGCTGACCATGGCAGAAGCCTGACCGTAGAGACGCTGATCAGCGTTCTCACGAACACTACAGGTCATAAAGATGACAATATCAGCGTCATCGGTATCTGAAACCTCATTGCAGCCACAAGCCTCAAGCAGACCAGAGACTCGCTCTGTATCGTGTAGATTCATCTGGCAGCCAAAAGTTTTGATGTGATATGTTTTTCCTACGAGCTCGGAATTTTCAATCATGCTTAAAGTACCTCGTTATACTCAGTGGAACTAACAGCTGGAGTCTGCGTATCAGGGGCAGACAGTGTATGGACATAAATGGCAATTTTAATTGCAGTTCTACTCTCCCCTGCAATTTCGATATCAGAAAACGTTGGAGCACAGGTGATGTCCAGGCCGCAAGGAATCAAAAATCCGCGGGCAATAGCAATGGCCTTGATACCCTGGTTAACCGCACCCGCACCAATGCACTGAAGCATAACAGGCTCATTATCTTTAACCAGTCCCGCAATAGCTCCTGCTACAGAAGCAGGTGAAGACTTACTTGAAACTTTAAGCAAACCCATGAGTGCTCCAATTATTGTGCGTTTGTTCTACTCTTGCGACTCAATATCAAAAGTCACAACAATTTTGTTTTTACTTACACGAACACGAGGCTCAGACGTCAAAGAAACGTAGTATTTCTCGGACAACTCAGCAAAACTCTGCTCCATTTTTCGAGAAAAGCTGCTGATATCAGCCTTACTCATCTTGAGGCCTCGATGGTCTTTCATCAGATCAATTTCGCGAGAAACCCCTTCAGGTTCAACAGTGTGGCTGACCTGTGCATACACACTACGCAAAGGCTTAATCTGCTCAGCAATAATTCTGTGAGCAGTTCTATCTGACATTGAAAGACCAAGAGACTTACAAACCTCAGAAAGCTCTGTTGCATCCGCTGCGGCCCTGAAGCGCTCGAGAACAGGCACGTTTTCAAAGCCTTCAACAAATAGCAGGTCAGCGATATCAAGCGTCTGTGCAATTCTGCGACGAGCAGTAGCTGCAATCTCTGCAGCAGAGCCCAACATTACCTCGCACGAGCCTTTAACCTCAAGCGCAAAGTCACAGCAGGTACGAATAATGTTATGAGGACCTTTAACGGTTGTTTTGAGTCCGTCCTCATTCAAACCACAAGTTGGCCAAGTAGACTGATCTACTCGCTCGGAAATTTTAGTAGTGTCTACCACAATCTGAATAACAGAGCCAAGTCCTGGAGCAGAAGCCACAACCTGAGCTGATTCACAGTTTTCTTTGATGGAATAGAGAGCCATGCCTCGGCCATGGATTCCCCAACGGTCCATGTGCATGCTCTCAAGCTTTGAAGTTACACGAGCTTCAAAGATTTTCTCCTGCATGTCTTTTGGAATACCCTGACCATCATCAAGTATGGTGATAGTTCTGAGCGCACCCTCTTTTGAGGTTGCAACATAAATGTGACGAGCACCAGCATCGCGAGAATTACGTAAGAGCTCGATAACAATATCTTCTACCGAACGAATATCATGCTTTGCCTGTCTACGCTCTGCTTCTGCTACGCGTAAACGAACGTACCCCGCGCCGAGGGATTCCTCGACACGGAGTGCGCGTTCACCTCCCATGGAGGCAACAAAACCTGTTAAGTCAGTAGAAGTGGCTGCCATAAATTACTTAGCAACGTCCACAGCACGAGACTCGCGAATAACAACAACGCGAACCTGTCCTGGATATTCCATCTCATCCTCAATCTGCTTAGCAATATCGTGAGCAAGAACAGTTGCCTCGGAATCGCTAATCATCTGAGGCTCAACCATTACATGAAGCTCACGGCCAGCCTGCATTGCATACGTACGCTCAACACCCTCGTGCGCATTGGAGATAGCCTCAAGCTTCTCAAGGCGCTTGATGTAGTTCTCAGCGGACTCACGACGAGCACCAGGACGTGCAGCAGAAATAGCATCTGAGGCCATAACAAGCATGTCAAGCACGGTGTTTGGCTCAATATCTGCGTGGTGAGCTTCAATAGCGTGAACAATCTCAGGACGCTCGCCATGACGACGAGCAAGATCTGCACCAATTACAGCGTGTGGACCCTCAACCTCGTGGTCAATTGCCTTACCAAGGTCATGGAGCAGACCAGCACGCTTAGCTGGAGCGGGCTCAAGACCAAGCTCTTCAGCCATAATGCCGCAAAGTACTGCAACCTGGACAGAGTGAGCAAGAACGTTCTGACCATAAGAAGTACGGTAGCGAAGCTTACCAAGAGTCTTTACAATCTCTGGATGAAGATCGTGAATACCACAATCAAATGCAGCCTGTTCGCCAGCCTCAAGAACACGCTCGTTAACAAGAGCCTCAGCCTTCTTGTAGAGCTCCTCAATACGTGCTGGATGAATACGACCGTCTGCAATGAGGTTCTCAAGTGCAACACGAGCGGTCTCACGGCGGACTGGATCAAAACTTGAAAGAACTACAGTCTCTGGGGTGTCATCAATAACAAGAGAAACACCAGATACCTGCTCGAAGGTACGAATGTTTCTACCCTCACGTCCAATAATCCTACCCTTTAGATCATCAGATGGGATATGGACGGAAGTTACTGTAATCTCAGAAGCCTGATCTGCAGCGACACGCTGAATAGCGGTAGAAATAATCTCACGTGCAGTTTTATCTGCCTGTGCACGAACGCGCTGCTCAGACTCACGAAGAATCATAGCCTCATCGCGAACACTTTCAGAACGGACTCGAGCCAGAAGCTCATCATGAGCCTCATCTTTTGTAAGAGCTGCAATGCGCTCAAGCTCTTGAGACTGCTGAGAAACAAGAGAATCCAAATCGTTCTTACGACGATCAAGCTGGCCCTGAAGGCTGGAGAGCTGATGCTCACGCTTCTCTAGTGCATCAGTACGGTGATCAAGGGACTCTTCACGCTGAAGAATACGATTCTCCATGCTACGGAGCTCACTCTTACGCTTTTTCTCATCTGCCTCTGCTGCCTGCTTAAGCTGAAGAACTTCTTCTTTAGCCTCAAGAACAGCTTCTTTTTTAACTGTTTCTGCCTGGCGAGCTGCTTCAGAAGCAATACGATCTGCACTAGTCTGAGCCTCTTTTAACTGCTGTTCTGCAGTTTTAATCTTTGAATTACTAATGTTAGAGAGTACGCCGTATGCAAGGCCTACTCCCACAAGAAGGCAAACAATGCCTACTGCTGCTAATTCCATACCTACTCCTCAAATGGCGATTACAAAAGTGTTCAGGAGACTTTAGACACAACAGTATCTAAAGAACCCGCCATGAGCAGGGTTCATTGGCTGGTCATGCCACATTCAGAGATAGATCAAATGTATGAGATACCTACTGTATACGTGACGCTGGTTGCCCAGCGGAAATGAGCCTATTCACGGCATATTTATCGTATAGAGCATTGTAACTTTTGTCAATAAATAGCAGGTAGGAAAAGTAAAGTACATCAATACAACAGACTTATAAGCTAAGCAAATATATTCATTCAGATGTGGCGTTTTCATCCAAAATCTTTTTAGCAACAGATGATGCTATAGAAAATGAATATCCCTTTGTGGCGAGAAACCTGACAAGCTTCTCATAATCATTTTTTCCCGACAGGTGTTTTCTCTGGGCCAAAGAATACGCAACTTCAAATTCATCCACATCAGAAAAATAAGCGTCAGGCCATCCAGGGAGCGTCTCAACTTCAATCCCTTTTTTAGAAATTTCAGTTTTAATTTTAAGAGGACCCCAGCCTTGTGAAATTTTAGAACGTATATAGACGTCTGCAAAACGACTGTCATTAATCAAACCAACTTCAACAGCCCTCTGCACTGCAGGGTCTCTTACATTCTTCTGATAGCCATCAAGCATAAGCTTTTTTTGAAGCTCAGCTGTAGAGTAGTCCCTTTTTACGATCAAAGCCTCAATACGAGCTTTAATACACTGCGTTGAAATCTCTTTTAGCTCATATAAAAACTCATTACGAGAAGAAGGTGTAAAAACACCATCTTTCTCTTTGTTCTGAAGAGCACGAGCTACTGTTGGAGGGACAAAGAATTCCTCCGTCCCTCCAACTTCAGTTTCTAAAAGTATCTTCGCTTTAGGCTTTGCCTGACCTAGAACTGCCTGTTTCTTTTTTGGAAGTTCAATCGACCAAGAAATTTCTGACATTATTCAGCAGAATCTTCCGTTGCAACCGGAGTGCCAACTTCAGAATCTTCATCAAATACAAGGCCACAAGCAACTCGTACTTTGTGATCAATCTCTTCCATGAGATCTGGATTGGCAGTAAGGAAAGATTTAGCTGCTTCTCTACCCTGGCCAAGACGCTCGCCTTCATAGGTGAACCAAGCTCCAGACTTGTTGACAATCTCAAAATCAACAGCCATATCAAGAATGGAGCCTTCTTTGGAGATACCTTGACCGTACATAATGTCAAACTCAGCAACCTTAAAAGGCGGAGCAACCTTGTTCTTTACAACCTTAACGCGAACACGGTTGCCAACGTTTTCTCCGTTAACCTTAATGCTGTCAACGCGGCGAATATCCATACGGACAGTAGAGAAGAACTTAAGAGCCCTACCACCAGAAGTGGTCTCTGGGCTTCCAAACATAACGCCAATCTTCTCTCTTAGTTGGTTAATGAAAATACAGAGCGTATTAGATTTTGAAAGAGAGCCAGCTAACTTACGGAGAGCTTGACTCATGAGACGAGCCTGAAGACCAACGCTAGAATCGCCGATCTCTCCCTCAATCTCTGCACGAGGAACAAGAGCAGCAACAGAGTCAACAACTACAACATCAATGGCGCCTGAGCGAACAAGCATGTCACAAATTTCTAGAGCCTGCTCACCAGTATCTGGCTGAGAGATTAAAACATCGTCAATATCAACGCCAATACGAGCCGCATAGCCTGGGTCTAGTGCGTGCTCTGCGTCAATAAAGGCAACAACACCACCTAGCGCCTGAGCTTCTGCAAGAATTTCTAGTGAAAGTGTTGTCTTACCAGAGGACTCTGGGCCATAAATCTCTACGATACGACCGCGAGGAACGCCGCCAATACCCAATGCTGCATCAAGAGCAAGTGAGCCAGTTGGAATAGCCTGAATATCAAAGGCAGGACCACCCTCGCCTAAACGCATAATAGCGCCTGCACCAAATTTCTTCTCAATCTCTGCAGTGGTTGAAGAGATAACCTCATCTCTCTCATCACCAGTAGTACGAGCTTTAATCTCTTTTGAAACTGACTTTTTAGCCATGGATACTCCTTGCTCTTTTTGTTACTAGAATATTATAAGAACAGACGTTCTATGTCAACGTCAAACATATACTCTATAGAGGTAATTTGTCAGAATTCTTACCTCTCTTTTTCCGTTCTTGAGCAGCAAATTTCTTCTGAATTATCAATTTGTTTGTATAAGTCCTGCAAAGCCGCATAAAAAAGAAGTCCAAAACTGATTTGTTTTGGACTTCCCTATTAAAATCAGATTTTAAGCCTTCACAATTGCTTCATGAATTAGTTGTAAAGCTTGTAAAACTGCAGCTTCTCGCACCTGTTCTCTATTGCCAGAAAAATGTTTACAGACCGTATGGGTAAAGTTGTTACTGGTAATACCAAACCAAACCGTTCCAACTGGTTTACCAGGCTCTTCTCCTGTTGGACCAGCTATTCCTGTGACGGAAACCGCAATGTCTGAGCCAATAACTTCTCTAACACCCGAAGCCATCTGAGCAGCACAGGGTTCAGAAACAGCGCCAAGGGACGGCTCTTCAAAAATATCCTTTGAGACACCCAATACCTTCTGCTTAATCTCAATGGTGTAGCTCACAACAGAGCCTTTAAGCACGCTCGACGATCCAGAAATGGCAGTAAGAGCACCTGCAACAAGTCCTCCCGTACAAGACTCAGCAGATGCAACGGTAAGACCAGCCTCAAGAGCCTCTGAAACAACCTGTTGAGCTTCTGAAAGAACTTCAGATGAAAACATATGAATCACAACTTTTCGGTCCGCATGCAAACGTTTGGTATGAAAACATACCTATCGTATATACGTATGGCGCCTCAGAGAGACGCCATCTTGTTAAACTTCAGCAATGTATTGCCAAGACTTTACAAAGTAGTCAATTCCTGACCAGGCCGTAAGAACAACTGCAACCCACATAGATACGTTAAAGATAAAGAGCAAAACGTCCTGAATCATTCCGCCAGGGATGCTCGGCAAGAAAAGCAAGCCGCAAATAGCAACCATAGTTGTTGCAGTCTTCCATTTGCCCAAGTCAGATGCGGCAATAACAACACCCTTTGATGCGACAACCATTCTCAGACCCGACACCAAAAACTCTCGTGCAACAATCACTAAGAGTACCCAAGGTGAAACCATGTGCCACTCAAGGAGCACAAAAAGGGCCACAACAACAGCGAGTTTATCGGCAATTGGATCTAAGAACTTACCAAAGGTAGTAACTTCATTTCTACTGCGCGCAAGATAACCATCAAGCTTATCGGTCAAAGAAATGACAACATAGCCAACAAAGACAATAAAGGCTCCGAGGTTAAAACCAGGTGTTGCTAGAGAATCGGCCAGAGATACGCCTAAAAGCTGTGCAAGAAGAAGCCAAAAGGGTACCAGCACCACTCGAGCGCAGGTAACAATATTTGCAGGTGTCCAAATTGTCTTTGATGACATGACCTATCCCCAACTAAACGGTTTTCTCGCCAGACTGTGTGTCTGTAGCGTCTATAATCTCGCCAATCATTTCATAACAGAAAGAATCTACCAATTCACAAAGGACAATATCTCCAACCGCAGCCTCTCCCTCTGCAATGTGAACAGCGCCATCGCAGTCAGGAGCCTGGAACCACGTGTGGCCGATAAGCTCAGTACCCTCGTCGGATTCTTCAATTCCGTCAATAATGACCTCACAGCGCTCACCAACGTGACGGGCAGTTGCGGCAAAGCCAAGCTGCTCTACAAGGTCAAGCAGACGCTGCGTGCGCTCAATCTTTACCTCATCGGGGACCTGATCGGACATCTTTGCGCCTAGAGTTCCCTCTTCTGGTGAATAGGTAAAGACGGATGTGTAATCAAACTCCTGCTCCTGAATGAAGTCGTAGAGCTCATCTGATTCATCATCAGTCTCACCTGGGAAGCCGCACATTCCCGTAGTTCGAAGAACCATGCCAGGAATCTCTGTTCTGAGGCGATCAAAAAGCTCACGAAGCTCCTGCGTAGAGCCGGAGCGACCCATACGCTTAAGAATGCGCTCGTTGCAGTGCTGAATTGGAATATCAATGTAAGGCAGAACCTCAGGTGTATCGCGAATGGTGCTGATGAGCTCATCGGTCATACCTTCTGGCTGCAGATACAAAACGCGAATCCATCCCTTGTAAGGACGAACTACCTCAGCAACCTGCTGCATAAGCTTGGCAAGCGTTGGCGTCTGACCATCTGCTGTATCAGGCATATCCGAGCCCCAGATACCGGTGTCCTGGCCAATCAGAATGACCTCACGAACACCACCTTCCATCAGCTCATGTACCTCTTGAAGAATCTCTTCAGCAGGTCTTGAGTGATAGTGGCCACGAATGTATGGAATGGCGCAGAAAGCACAGAATCTATCACAGCCCTCGGAAATCTTTACAAATGCACTGGCGCCATCAATAGTACGCAGCATTCCATGGGCAGCAACAATAGACTGTGTAGGCTCAGGGATATTCAGAACGTCTGCAACAACGCTGACAATGCCATCTTCTTGATCTGCCGGAACAAACGCAGCAACTTCAGGAAGCTGCTCGTTAAGCTCTGCGCCGTACCTAGAAGGAACGCAGCCACACATAATAATGGGCAGCTTGCGCACTCCCTCGGAAGCGCCTTCGGCAATCTCAAGGGTAGTCTCAATAGACTCCTCTGTTGCTGAGGCCAAGAACGAGCAGGTGTTGATAATTGCAACGTCTGCTGACTCTGGATCTGCAACTTCGCCAAAACCAGAGGCCAAAAGACGCGCACGCATGCGGTCTGTATCAACCTCGTTTTTAGCGCATCCTAACGTGATGTATAGGACGTTGTAGCCCCTATCGATAGTTGTTGAACTGGAGGGGCTGGCCATAGTCTTTCTCCTTAAGGCTTGCAATCACAGACTGAAGAACATCGCGAGAAGCGCTAGAAACACGCAGCTTATCGCCCTCAACGGTTGCCTTAGCCTTAACTTTCATATCACGAATATCTTTAGCAATCTTCTTGGCGGTTTCCTGGTCAATACCAGAAACAATTGAGCCAATCTGACGCACGGTAGAGCCTGCCGCAGGAATGGGGTCTCCCCAACGAATAGCGGTAAGATCAATTCCACGCTTTACCAGCTTGGAGCCAAGAACATCCCTCACCTGAGATGCTACAAAGTCTGCAGGAGCCTCAATAGTGAACTTACCCTCTTTCTTTGAGAGCTCAAGTGTTGCACCAGAATCCTTAAGATCGTAGCGCTGAGTTAGCTCACGAGCTGCCTGCTGAAATGCATTATCAACTTCCATCATGTCTACTTCAGACACAACGTCAAAGCTTGATTCTTTAGCCATTTCCCCTCCGTATTACCTGGGCGAGAAGAACTTCTCGCCCTATGGCGTTTAGTTATTTGAATTGCTGTTGGAATTCTGGTTGTTAGTTGTACCAGTAGTTCCGCTAGTTGTACTTGTTGACGTGCTATTTGTTTGATTTCCTGAAGCGTTTGTACCGTTAGCGTCAGCAGGTTTAGTGCCCTGAATGGTCAAGGTGCCAATACCAGAAGCATTTGCGTCAAATGGCTTAGCAGTACCATTAACGGTTACCGCAACAGCACCAGGAGTACCTGCAAGAACAGTCATGGAGTCAGTGACGGTGTATGTCTGAGACCATGGGCCGGTAATAGCGTCAGCCTCAACACTCTTGCCATCAACCGTAATCTCAACCCAGCTGGTCTGACCATCTGCAACAGTAACCACTACGGTAGTCTGCTTAGGAGTCTCTTCCTTCTTTGGCTCAGTTGTAGTGGTGCTCTTAGAAGCATCAGCTGAATCCTTCTTAGAGGTGTCCGTGTTGCTGTTTGTAGTAGTGGAATTCTTAGAAGAATCAGTTGTTGAGTTGTTAACGCTTACCGTTTTAGTTGTAGTAGGCGTAGTGCGAGCTGTCATGCAGGAACGAACACTGAACAGCAAAACAGCGGTAATGATCACAACAACAAGAGCAAATACGGTAGCAATGGTGCGCCCTGTGTCAGAGAAATAATTCTGAAGTGCACCCATAACGCCTGGTCTTTGAGGAGCACGGCGCTGTTGGGCAGCGGCGCTAGATGGCTGGCGACGGCGAACATTAGGCCTATCTACCTGCGCAATATTTCTAGAGCCACGGCGACCGGAAATAGTAGATGCTCGCTCATAAGGATCAGTTACATTGTCATAGCGAAGGTCATCGGTGTAATCGCTTGGAGCAACAGTTCTTCTGGTTACATCGTCTTTATAAGCTGGCATGCTAACGCCCGCGATACCTACACGTCTGCGCTGAACGCCGCCACGTGTACGACTTGCCATGGTCTTCTGGCGAGAAGCCTCTTCAATACCGGCGTTATACGCATGACCTGTGGCGTAGCGAGAATATGAGTAGCCGCCAGCATCCTCCTCAGATGCCTGAGCGCCCAGAGGCACGCCAGTTTGTCTGGAGCGAACACCAGAGGTAGTTGCAAAAGCACCCATATCGCCAGCTGGTCCTCCCGATGTGGGGAGAAGACCGTGGTACTGTACGTATGCCTTTGGCCTGCTACCAGACTCGTTTACGACGTCATAACCAGCAATGCCACGGCCAGACTGGGTATCGCGCGTACGGCGGCGCAGCTCATGAGAATAGGTGCCGTTTTCAAACTCGTAGCTCTCTTCCTGGAAGAGGTCTACAATCTCGCGCGGATTAAGTCCTAGATAGCGAGCATACGAAGAAAGCATGCCCTGAGCATAACCACTCTGCGGCATGTTCTTAAAATCGCCTTCCTCAAAAGCAATAAGTGCCTGCTCTTTGAGGCGAAGAATCTTTGATGCTTGCGTGATAGAAAGTCCGAGTTGACGTCGACGTTCTACGAGCATCTCACTAAAACGAGGGCGTGGCATGCTTACTCTACCTCCCTATAGGCAGCGTCTTGAACTTTGAGCTCTTCAAGAGCTTCTTTATCAATAAGAACTTCTCGAGGCTTTGATCCGTTAGCAGGGCCAACAACACCTTTTGCCTCAAGCATATCCATAATTCTACCAGCACGAGCATACCCAACAGAGAGCGCTCTTTGCAAACTAGATGTAGAACCTAGCTGAGAATCCACAATAATGCGCGCAGCTTCCCAAATAAGTGGGTCATCTGCCTGCGCCATACCGCCAACTCCCCCAACGCCATCAGCCTGTGTTGGGGTTGCAACGGTCAAGATATTGTCGTGATATTCTGCGGTACGCTGAGTACGGATGTACTTAACGGTCTCCTCGATTTCCTCGTCAGAGACCCAGCAGCCCTGAGCACGATTTGGCTTCTTGCCACGAAGTTTAACCAGCATATCGCCTTTACCCAGCAGCTGCTCAGCGCCTTTTTGGTCCAGAATAATGCGGGAGTTCAAAGAGTTATCAACTGAGAGCGCAACACGGTTATCAATGTTTGCGCGGATCAAACCAGTTACGACGTCTGCAGAAGGACGCTGTGTAGCAACTATCAGGTGAATACCTGCAGCTCGGCCAAGCTGAGCAATACGGACAATGGAAGACTCAACGTCTTTGCCCGCAACCATCATAAGGTCAGCAAGCTCGTCGATGACAATAACAAAGTATGGCATGTGCTTTGGAGGGTTCTCCATGTCAGCGTACTTATCGCCATCAACATTTCTGTTGTACGTCTTAATGTCACGCACTTTGTAGTGCTCAAATACTTTAAGGCGACGCTCCATCTCGGTGACGCCCCACTGAAGCGCACTTGCCGCCTGTCTTGGCTCGGTAACAACTGGAACATACAGGTGAGGAAGACCAGCGTAACCCGTAAACTCAACGCGCTTTGGGTCAACCATAATAAGGCGGACCTGCTCAGGAGTTGCGCGCATGAGCATAGACATGACAATGGCGTTGAGCAGGACAGACTTACCAGAACCAGTGGTGCCTGCTACCAGCAAGTGAGGAAGGCTGGCAAGGTCAACAACAATTGGCTTACCCTCAGAATCGCGACCAAAGGCACACTCAAGAGGACCACCCTTTGCAAAAGGTAGAACGTCAGCCAAGTTGACTGCCTGGGCTTTCTCGTTAGGGATCTCAATACCAACCAGAGAAGTTCCAGGAATTGGTGCAAAAATACGAACAGACTTTGCCGCAAGTGAAAGCGCAATATCGTCCTCAAGATTGGTGATCTTGTTGACGCGCTCGCCCTCGCCCATCGAAATCTTAAACGTAGTAACAGAAGGACCGGCGGTCCAGCCTACTACCTGGCTGGAGAGGCCAAACTCTTCAAGCGTAGCCTGGAGTCTCTGAGCAGTAGCTTCAAGCTCATCATCGCTTACGGCAGAAGTGGCCGAGTTCTTGTTTGTCTTCAGAATGCTAAATGGTGGCAGCTCATACGACTCATCGTCGTCACCCGGCCTCTTGAGCTGGTCTGGTGTGGCGAGAAAATCGGGCGTCGTTTTAGCCTTGCTCTTAGGTTTAGCCTGTTTTGTAGTAGGAGCAACCTCGGCTACAGCACCATCGTTTTTCTCGACAACTGCATCATCTGTCTGGTCATTCTTCTTAGGACGGAGTTTGATCTTAGCCCTATCGATGAGCGTAGTAGGAGCATCTCCTGCGTCCTCTTGCGCCTCTTCTTCCTCATAAAGACGGGCGTCACGCTTAATGACAGAAGTCTTGCGATTGCCCAGATAGGTGGTCTCCCCTTCACCGGTCTCGTCAAAGAGAGAAGACTGGTTGTTTGCGCCACGTCTACCCTGCTTCTTTGCAGGCTGTGGAGCATTTGCAGCGTAGAGCGCCTCTTCTTTTGCAAGAGCACGCTCTTCTTTACGGTAGCGATGATTCTCGCGCGCTTCATCCAGGCGGAAGCTTACGCGCTCAACCATGTCAGAAATGGAGAAGCCGCAGATAACAACACCGGCAATAATAAAGCCAACCAAAAGGACATTGCCCACCACGCGGCCAACAAAGCGCAGCAAAACCCAAGCAATACCTCCACCCACATAACCACCAGCAGCCTCTAGGACTTTTGTGCCCAAAAGCATGTCAGGAGCAGCTTCAGCACCTGGGAAGTTAAGTGAAATAAGAGCAAGGGCAGCAAGAACGTCCAGCGTTAGACCAATAGCAATACGCGTAGAGATTCCCTGATCATCACGCATAAAGAAGGTCATAGCAAAGACAAATACTGCAATGGGAAAAAGTAGCGCTCCCGTACCAAAACAGAGCTTGAGCCCATGACCCATTGCGCTGGTAATAACAGCGTTAGAAGGGACAATAATGGACAAAAACAGAGCAATTGCAACCACTGCAAGAACAACACCAATGATGTCATTCTGCAGTGGGCTCAAGCCTACTGCCTGGGCAGAAGCGGCGTTTCTAGAATTTCTTTTTGCTGCGTTTGAGGTGCGTTTAGAGGGCATTGGGCTTATACCTCCATAATGACCGGAATAACCATTGGTCGAGTACGAGTTTTGCTCCAAAGGAAGTTAGAAAGGGCGTTACGAACGCTCTTTCTCATTGCTTCAATGTTTGCGCCTTCGGACTTAGAGGCCTTCTCGATTGAATTTCTCACAAGATTCTGCGCGTCATTCATAAGCTCGTCATCGTCGGCAAATGAAACACCACGGCCAGAAATCTCAACAACACCTGGCTTAAGGTTGCGACCAACAAGGGTTACTACAGCGGTAACAATGCCGTCCTGAGAAAGACGCTGACGGTCACGAAGAACAACAGGGTTAGCGTCGGTGACAGAGAGGCCATCAACGTACACTACGCCAGACTCAACCGTCTGACCACGGGTAACCTTGCCGTTTCTCATCTCAAGTGTGTCGCCGTTATCCAGAATGAAAATACGGTTAGCAGGAACACCCATCTGCTGAGCAAGCTCTGCATGAGCACGCAGGTGAACGGCCTCACCGTGGACTGGCATGAAGTTCTTTGGACGAGCCATACCAAGCATAAGCTTAAGCTCTTCCTGGCTACCATGGCCAGAAACATGGACAAGTGCCTTTGACTTGTCGTAAATCTCGCAACCAATCTTAGAAAGCGCGTTGATGATGGACTGAACGCTCTTCTCGTTACCTGGAACAGGAGTTGCAGAGATGATTACGGTGTCCTGAGGACGAATGGAAAGCGACTTGTGCTCTCCGTTTGCCATGCGTGCCAAAGCACTAAGAGGCTCTCCCTGGGAACCGGTGCAGAGAACAACAATGCGATCATCTGCGAGTTTATCAACATCGTACGCATCAATGATGTCTTTATCGGCAATGTTGAGGTAACCAAGCTCACGCGCAACCTTGGTGTTGGTAATCATAGAGCGACCAGTAACAACAACCTTACGCTTTACCGCAACAGAGGCATCGCACACCTGCTGTAGGCGGTGAATGTGGCTTGAGAATGACGCAACAAAGACGCGACCAGTTGCATTCTTGATGATGTGACGAAGCGCCGCACCAACAGAAGCCTCGGATGGAGTCATACCAGGACGATTAGCGTTGGTGGAGTCAGACAGCAGCAGGTCGAGGCCATCGGAGCCAAACTTGGTGATAGCCGCATAATTTGGACGCACACCATCAATTGGAGTCTGATCAAGCTTAAAGTCACCAGAGTGAATAAGCGTTCCTGCAGGAGTCTTCATGTGAATACCAAAAGCAGCAGGAATAGAGTGGGTCATCGAGAAGAACGTGATGTCAAAGGCGCCAAGCTGGACCTTTGAGCCATCAGTAACCTCACGAAGCTTGGTGCCCACAATCTTGTGCTCAGCAAGCTTGCCTTCAATAAAGCCAAGCGAAAGCTTACTGGAATAGATTGGCACCTTACGAGTAAGGTCCATAAGCAGGTACGGAAGAGCACCAATGTGATCCTCGTGACCGTGGGTAATCAAAATACCGCGAAGCTTATCTTCATTTTCAAGTACATAGGTGTAGTCTGGCAAAACTAGGTCAATACCAGGCTGTTCGTCATCTGGGAACATTAAACCAGCATCAACAAGCACCATATCATTACCGTATTCAAAAACGGTCATGTTCTTGCCAATGCCATCAAGTCCGCCCATAGGAATGACTTTAAGAGCTGGGTCTTTCTTAGGCATTAAAACGCTTTCCTTTCAAATAACTTTCTATAACAGACGCAACCCCAAAGGGCCGTCTCTAAGACTTTTTGCAAAATCTACATGTTGTTTAATTATATAAAAAATCTGCACGTATTACGCTATATATTCCCAAAGAATCAAAATCTCAACAGAATAACAAGAGAGCTCCGACATGCATCGAAGCTCTCTTCAATACCTCATGTTTTATAAGACCTCGCGTGGCGAGAAACCCATTGAGTTTGAGCGTGCCTTATGCGTCGTGGTGACGACGTGGCTGCCTGCGCTCAGAGTTGCCGTTGTCGTTCTGACGACGTGGACGGCGCTCCTCGCGGTCCTTCTTTGGAGCACCCTGTGGTGCCTCTGGCTTATCGAGACGGTCAAGAGAAATCTTGCCCTTCTCGTCTACCTCAAGGACCTGAACCTTAACCTCGTCACCAACAGCCAGGACATCCTCGATCTTCTCGACACGTCCCTGTGCAACGCGGGAAATATGAAGCAGACCGTCCTTGCCAGGAAGGAGCTCAACAAAAGCGCCGAATGGCTGAAGACCAACAACGCGACCAGTGTACTCCTCGCCTACCTCTGGAACCTTAACAATAGCCTTGATGCGCTCTGCAGCAGCCTCGGCAGCACCGTTAGTACCAGCGATAAAGACGGTGCCATCCTCCTGGATGTCAACGGTTGCGCCCGTATCCTCCTGGATACCGCGGATAACCTTGCCACCAGAGCCAATGACGTCGCGAATCTTATCGGTTGGAATGGAAAGCGAGATGATCTGTGGAGCGGTCTCTTTGGTCTCAGTACGAGGTGCAGGAATCTGCTCGAGCATCTTGTTCAGAATGAACATACGGCCCTCTTGAGCCTGGAGAAGTGCGCTGCGCAGAATCTCTGGAGTAAGACCAGTTGCCTTGTTGTCCATCTGCATTGCAGTAATACCCTTGGTGGTACCGCAGACCTTGAAGTCCATGTCACCAAGGAAGTCCTCTAGACCCTGGATATCGGTAAGAACAACAGTCTTGCCGTTCTCCTGGATAAGACCCATTGCGACACCAGAGACAGGACGCTTCAGAGGAACGCCTGCATCCATAAGGGAAAGCGTAGATCCGCAGGTAGAAGCCATGGAAGAAGAACCATTGGACTCCATTACCTCAGAAACAACGCGGATGGTGTAAGGGAACTCTTCCTCAGAAGGAATAACAGGCAGAAGTGCGCGCTCTGCAAGAGCTCCGTGACCAATCTCACGACGTTTAGGGCTACCCATACGGCCAGTCTCGCCGGTGCAGAATGGTGGGAAGTTGTAGTGGTGAATGTAGCGCTTGCCGTCCATTGGCTCAATGGTGTCAAGACGCTGCCACTCGTTGAGCATGCCAAGCGTACAAATGGAGAGAACCTGAGTCTGGCCACGCTGGAAAAGACCAGAACCGTGAACAAGTGGCAGGTAGTCAGGCTTAACCATGATTGGACGAATCTCGTTAGCTACACGGCCATCAACACGCTCACCGGTCTCAACAACCATGACGCGCATAGCGTGCTTCTCAAGACCCTTGAGCTCAACCGCAATAGCGCGGCTCCAAAGCTCCTGCTCCTCCTCGGTGAACTGAGCCTTAATCTCGTCCATCAGGTCAGCAACCTTCTGCATACGGGACTGCTTGTCAGCGTCCTTAAGAGCAGCACTCATCTGGTCATAGTAAGCAAAGATGCGGTCGTGGACCTCAGCAATTGGCTCGTCAAGGATGTACTCACGCTTAACGATAGGACCGTTAACCTCTTCCCACTTAGCAATAAACTTCTTCTGCTCCTCGCAAAATGCTGCAATTGCTTCCTGACCAAATGCCATAGCAGAGAGCATGTCCTCTTCGGAAATCTCATCTGCGCCAGCCTCAAGCATGGAAATAAAGGTGGAAGAAC
This sequence comes from Lancefieldella sp., assembly GCF_057237245.1. Lineage (NCBI taxonomy): Bacteria > Bacillati > Actinomycetota > Coriobacteriia > Coriobacteriales > Atopobiaceae > Lancefieldella > Lancefieldella sp. The sequence continues at coordinate 103,046 of NZ_DBHHJM010000002.1, read as the reverse complement.
CGCCAAGCTCAAGGTCAAGGTCAGAATGATCGCGCTCTTCATAGGTTGGGTTAACCAGGAACTCGCCGGTATCGGCGTTGCGGCCAATACGAACGCACGCAAGTGGGCCCTCAAATGGAACGCCACCAACGGCCAGAGCAGCTGATGCACCCATGACAGAGATGGTATCAACAGCATTTACCTGATCGGCAACAAGAGAAGTTGCAACAATCTGAACCTCATTGCGGAAGCCATCTGGGAAGGATGGGCGCAGAGGACGGTCAATCATACGAGCAGTAAGGGTTGCCTTCTCGGATGGACGAGCCTCACGCTTGAGGTATCCACCAGGAACACGACCAACTGCGTACATTTTCTCAATAAAATCAACAGTCAGTGGGAAGAAGTCGTAATCTTTGCGCTCCTTGGAAACCACTGCAGTGAGAAGTACGGTGGAATCGCCGCACTTAACGATACAGGCACCTGTTGCCTGCTTTGCGAGCTCACCGGCCTCAAGGGTGTAGTGCTTACCATAGAGGTCAAATTCGTGAGTTACTTTAGTCATTTCTTTCCTCTTCTATCTCCGTTTGCCCCATTGCAAACGGGCCTCAAACATAAAGGGCGCCAGACGGCGCCCTAAAAAGCCAACTTACTGGATGTTGTCGCGGATACCCAGGGAAGCAATAAGAGTACGGTACTCTTCAATGTCGTTCGACTTGATGTAAGAAAGAAGACGACGACGCTTACCAACGAGCATCAGAAGACCACGACGAGTGTGGAAGTCCTTCTGGTGGGACTTCATGTGGTCGGTGAGCTGACGAATACGCTCAGTAAGAAGAGCAACCTGAACCTGTGCGGAACCGGAGTCCTTCTCGTCCTTGCCGTACTGCTTGATGAGCTCAGCCTTACGATCCTTAGTTACTGCCATAATAAACCGCCTTTCGCGTTGAATACTCCTTGTACTGAGAAGGTAGCCGGCAGTGACTAGCCCCTAAGAACAAGGAAATAACCTACAAGAGGATACCAGTTACTGGTGAACTTTGCTAGTAAAAATACACTTCAGCTAGATACTGAGCAAAAATTCAAATGCCTTCAGACGTGCTTCAAGGTGTGTAGCCGCCCAAATATGCGCACTGGTGAGCAAAAAGAGCGCAGTTTCTGGAGCAATTTCTGCAATAACAAGCTGGTCAAAGGTAAGTTTTAGAAGCGATGACAACCACGAGAGCTCAAGTGGAGTTACCTCAATGGCGCCCTCAATCTCATGCGCACAACTTCCACACAACGCACCACCAGCAGCTGGCGAGAAGTACGTCAGAGCTTCATCTCCACAGGCAATGCACGATTCCAGCTCTGGGCGCCAGCCTTCGTGTGCCAAGACCTTAAACACATAAGCAGCAACAACAAGATCTAAGTGTTTCTCGTCATCTACTTCTTCACAAGCTCTGAGAGCGCGAGAAAGCAGCGGATAGAGAAACGCGTCCTCAATGCCATCAATGCACGAAAGGCGTGCAACTTCGCAGATAGCTGACGCGGCTGCTACCTTAGAGAGATCTCCGCGAAGTGTGGCATGCGGCTCAAGCAAGGTTGCCTCGGACAGGATATCAAGCGAGCGACCTTCTGCCAGCAACACGTCTAGCTCGCAAAACAGTTCAACACGAGCAGCAAAGCGACCGCCTGGCTTTCTGGCACCCTTTGCGACAGCTCGTCGTTCTTCTCCCGAATCAGAAAGCATGGTTAAGATGAGGTCTTGCTCGGCAAGTTTTGTTCTATCAAGCACAATAGCTTTAAGACGCGTGGTCTTTCTACCAGGCACAACTAATCCTCAGTTGAGTAGCCTAAGCGCTTAATCTCGTTGGCATCACGCCTCCAGAGAGGCTGAACGCGAACCTGAAGGTCAAGGTAAACCTTGCGACCAAACAGTTTTTCCAGGTCTTTTCTAGCCTCGACGCCAACGCGCTTAATCATGGAACCACCCTGGCCGACAACAATACCCTTTTGTCCTTCTCGCTCAACCAAAATGGTGGCAGAAATGGATAAGTGACCGTCAGTTGCTACCTCATACGAATCGCAGACAACGGCAACAGAATGAGGAACTTCCTGACGAAGGCTGAGCAATAACTTCTCGCGGACAAACTCTGCCACCAGGTCTTCTGGCAAGGCATCAGTCTCCATATCCTCTGGAAACCACATAGGACCCTCGGGAAGATGCTCAGAAACAAGCGAAATAAATGCCTGAATATTAAAGTCTTCCGGAGCAGAAACAACAAGCACGTCATCAAAGTGAGCAAGAGCTTGTGCAGCCTCAAGCTGCTCCGACACCTGCTCTGGCGTTGCAATATCTGCCTTAGTAATAACCAGCAGCTTAAAGGCGGCGTGCGCCTGCTCAACATGATTGGCAACCCACTCATCACCACGGCCAACGGGCTTAGTGGCGTCAATCAAAAAAGCAATTACGTCAGCGTCGTTGAGTTCTCCCAGCGCGGCCTTATTGAGCTCTTTTCCAAGAGCATCTTTAGGCTTGTGAAGGCCTGGAGTATCTACAATGACAAGCTGGGAGTTATCTCCGTTTATCACTGCTCTAAAGCGACGACGCGTAGTCTGGGCAACAGGGCTTGCGATAGCCACTTTCTGGCCCATGCAAGCGTTTAACAGCGTGGACTTACCAACACTAGGACGACCAACTAAAGCAACAAAGCCGCTCCTAAAGGGAGTGGTCTCAGATGTAGTGTTTTCAGAAACTGAATTGGCGGTCATATGTCCTCCAACTTACCAATGAAAAATTGCACGCGAGAAGATCAAAAGTCCTATAAGGGCTGCGGTAATACTAATGCAGCATGATGCAGCTGCCGCAATATCTTTAGCTTTACCAGCCATGGGGTGAAACTCTGGAGAAACCAGATCTACCACGGTTTCTATTGCTGTATTGAGAAGTTCTGTGGTTAAAACCGCACCAATACAAGCAAGAACAAGTGCCCAGCTCACAGCATCTAAACCAACAAACAATCCCACCACCACGGTTACTGCAGCAGCAACGGCCATACGACGCAAGTTTGCTTCCTGAGCAAATGCTTGGCGAGCGCCCTGTAGTGCAAAGAGAAGGCCGCGCTTAAAGCTTGGATGTCTGCCTTTAGATCCCGGAATCATTACTCGTCAATCCCCTCACGGTGGCGAGTCAATACAACTGGCTCAATAGTCCTATCCGTTGAAAGCAGAGCAACAAGAGCGTCCTCACGAGCTTCCATAATCTCTGCCTCATCATCTTCAATATGGTCATATCCAAGCAGGTGAAGCATGGCATGAACAAGCATAAGCCTAAACTCGTCCGCCTCCGTAGTGCCATATTCTTTTGCCTGGCGAGCAATAAAATGAGGAGCCAGAATAATATCGCCCAACTCACACATCTCACCAGGAGCCAAATCTGGATCATCAGGGCGCTCTACCTCAAGTGAAATAACGTCAGTAGGTGCATTTTTTTCTCGCCACTCAAGGTTTACCTGCTGAATCTCTGCATCACTGACTACAGAAATGGACACGGCACAAGGGCGCTCTACACCCTCTTCAGAGAGTACGAGGTTGCAATCGGCTTCAATCTCTTCTACAGAAATTGGGCACTCGACGCCTTCTTCGATCACAATGTCGTACTCGTTATCCACGTTACTCCCCTAGCTGTTTCTTCTCATACGCAGTGTATGCATCAACTATCTTACCAACCAACGTGTGGCGAACAATATCATTTCTATCTAAATCAACAAAAGCAACGTCTTCCAGGTTACCCAACACCTGTCGAGCAACGTCCAGACCACTTCTTCCCACAAGGTCTCGCTGCGTTGCATCACCGGTAATAACAAATTTTGACGAGAAACCCAGGCGAGTCAGAAACATTTTCATCTGCTCAGGCGTGGTATTTTGTGCCTCATCCAAAATGACAAATGCATCGTTCATGGTACGACCACGCATAAATGCAAGCGGAGCAATCTCAACAATTCCCTGTTCAATAAGGTTATTTGCGTACTCCATGGAGGTCATATCAAAGAGTGCGTCGTAGAGTGGCCTAATGTAGGGATCAAGCTTTTCTTGAAGTGTTCCCGGGAGAAAACCAAGAGACTCTCCCGCCTCTACAACAGGTCTTACCAGCACAATTCTGCTGATTTGCTGAGATGTTAAAGCAGCAAGTGCCATAGCCACTGCCAGGTAGGTTTTACCAGTTCCCGCAGGACCAATACCAAAGGTAATAGAGTTGTTTGCTATTGCCTTTGTATACTCAATTTGACCTTGTGTTTTAGGCTGAATAGCTTTTCCCTTATGGGTTACAAACAGTGTTCGTGTGCCTGTTTGCTCTAAGCTGGCGTTTCTTTTTGTGCTATCAAGCAGAAGCTTTACATCTTCCAGCGTTGGCCTAGATCCTGATTCAACCATTTGAATCAGGTGAGAAAAAATGAGCGTTAATTGCTCAATTTCTTGAGAAGTTCCCGACAAAAAGATGGCTTTACCTCTGACTGAAATAAGAGCCGCACATGACGCTTCAATTTCTCTGAGCAAACTATCAGCAGGACCTGTCAGATACAGAGGGTCCACTGAATCAGGAATAGTTAAGCGAATCTGTGTTGGCTCCATGTTCCCCCAATTTATAAACGAGTAGCTTTTAGTGTTCCATTAGGTAAAACTTCATCAAAGCGCATAGCGATAAGTTCATCAAGTTCAATAGTAGGATCAACCTGGACATCAAAAAGACCGCCAGAAATTCCCCTACCAGGATACTGTACCACCACATTATCGCAGGTACCAACAAGCTTCTTAGCAGCATCAAAGCGCATAGCATTACCCAGATCACGCATTTTCTTGGCGCGTTCAGCCATCACCTTTGGATCTACCTGATTTGGAGCGGTAGCCGCAGGAGTTCCAGGTCGCTTGGAGTACCTAAATACGTGCATCTTTGAAAAGCCCATCTGACGACAAAACTCAAACGACTCTTCAAATTCTTTATCAGTTTCTCCAGGAAAACCAACGATAAGATCCGTTCCTAAAGCAATGGTTGGCAGTACCGAACGTGCTTCCTCAACAGCCTTGCGATAAAGCTCTGTCCTATACACCCTGCCCATACGAGCAAGCGTAGCGTCACATCCGGACTGAAGGCAGATGTGCAAGAAAGGTGCAATTCTTCCATTGGAGGCAGCAATTACCTCTACCAAACGAGCATTTACATCTGGTGGCTCAAGAGAAGAAAGCCTCAAGCGGCCAACCTCGGTTTTTTCAAGCACATACTCGAGAAGATCAGGAAGACGTAGAATTCTTCCACCTTCATCCTCAAGTTGAGCCTTATAACTGCCAAGGTTGATTCCCGTAAGAACAACCTCTTGAGCTCCTCTGCTCATAGCATCTTTTACCTGCAAAACAACTTCACGAGGATCAAGGGACTTACCTGCGCCACGTGCCTTCCACACAATGCAGAAGGTGCACCGATTATCGCAACCGTCTTGAATTTTGATGCCAGGACGCGTGCGGCCTGTTGGAGTAGGCTTGGAGATGACAAGTCCATCATCGCTCACGGATTCTGGTGCAAAACCTAGCTCTTCAAGAACCCTATCTGCAACTTTGTCCTTCTCGGCTTCTACAACAACATTAGGAGCAAGAGAGGCAAGTTCATCAGCAAAAAGACTTGCAACACAACCCGTTGCTACTACAAGAGGGGCTCCTGGCATAAGCGCTGCTTTACGCACAGCTTTTCTCGTCTTAGCTTCTGCTTCTGCGGTAACAGCGCATGTGTTGATAACAATTGCCTGAGCTTCATCTTCTTCAACAATGCGACATCCCATGCGAAGCAGAGAATCCGCCATTAAATCAAGCTCAACGCGATTTACCCTACATCCAAGATTTATGAGCGCAATACCATGAGCCATTAGCGCCTCTTCTTGGAAGTCTTTTTGGCGTTCTTATGTTTGTGATCTGAAGAATCTCTGCCTTCAGATTGAGCGGCGTGTGACTCATCTTGAGTGTCTTGAACACTACTTTGTTTACGCTCATCAATAAGTGAGGTGAGTGTGTCTAACTGATCTTTGGTCAGTCCTGTTGAAGTCTCAATGTGAACCAGAACGTAAAGGTTACCACGAGCCTTAGTATGTAAACGAGGCATGCCTTTACCAGCCACGCTTAGCTGCTGGCCATACTTACAACCTGCAGGTATAGAAATTTCAATAGTTTCATCTTTGATAATGCCGTCAATGGTAACGGTAGTACCAACAATTGCCTCAAGAGAATCTACACTAACTGAAGTAAAGAGATCGTCTCCCCTGCGCTCAAAGTCTTTATGCTGGGAAACCTCAATAGTTACGATGAGGTCACCAGAGGTATCACCCCTGACACCAGCCTCGCCCTTGCCGATAATAGAAATTGACTGGCCAGAATGAACGCCTGCAGGAATTTCAACAGAAACACGCTCATGGTCAGGAGTTCTTCCTTGGCCACCACAGGTCTCACAGGCATGTTCTACTTTTTTGCCTGTTCCTTGGCACTCTGGACATACTGTCTGAGACTGCATCTGACCAAAGACGGTATTTTGAACCTGAACTACCGTGCCCGTGCCATGACAACGTGGACAGTCTTCAATTTTTCCACCCTCACCAAGGCCGGTGCCATTACAGTCATCACAGGTAGAAAGTCTGTTATACGAGATAGTTTTTGTGACACCCGCAGCAGCCTCTTCCAAAGTGATAGAGAGTCTAATTCCCATATCACTACCACGAGTATGCTGAGCAGCGCCGCGACCACCATGGCCGCCGCCAAAGAAGGAGTCAAAGATATCTCCAAAGCCGCCAAAACCACCGCCAAAGATATCTGACATATCCACATAGCCGCCACCAAAACCGGATGGACCATTAGGATCACCATAACGGTCATAGTTGGCACGTTTTTGCTCATCTGACAGCACAGAATAAGCTTCGTTTACCTCTTTAAACTTCTCTTCTGCATGAGGATCATCAGAAACATCAGGGTGCAGCTTTCTTGCCAGCTTTAGAAAAGCTCGCTTGATTGTTTTTTGGTCTGCATCACGAGCAACACCTAAGAGCTCGTAGAAGTCTTTCTTCTCTGCCACGCTTACTAACTCTCCCCTTGTAAAACCTAAAACTTAAATTCCCATATAGCCGACATGGCCTAATCCGGCCGTACAAGCATACAAAGTCATAATAATAATTGAGTAGAAGGCACCGTTGATAATTCCCGAAACAAAGGCATTTGCAAAGCTTCTCCACCAGCCAGCATTCATCTTGACGCCATCTGCAAGAACATTTCTTATGCCAAATATCAAAAGCGGAATCAACACAATGGCAAATAGTGGTGAGCGTAAATTAAGCGCCACAAACACAAGAAGCATTGCAGTTATACCTGTGATACGAGCTCCCGCGCGTTGGCGGAACGTCAACTGCTCTGAAGGAACCTTAATATTTACGATAAAATCACCAGTTGCAGAACAATTAGTTCCTGCATTTCCCATTTTAGGTACTCTGATCTGGTCACCATCATGTGAATTAGCTGGTACATCAACCATAATTTCGCTTGCAGACAAAACACGTCCAGAACCACCACAAACGTCACAGGGGTCCTGTACAACGTGTCCAGCGCCTTCACACTCTGGACAGTCAACTCTAAACTTGCCTACTCCAAAAATGGAAGAAAGATCAATGTCAATATGGCCCGTTCCGTGGCAGGTAGGACAGGTAGTTGCCTCAGCTTTATGCTGAGATCCCTTACCAGCACAAGCATCACAAGTAACAAAGCGCTGATACGTAATGCCTTTCTTAACGCCATTTTTAGCGTCTGTATCATTCAGCGTTAAGTCGTAGACAATATCTGCACCAGTCTGAGGCTTGTATGCACGAGAGCGCTTTTGAGATCCAGTGGTCCAATTATTAAAGTTGATATCACCAAACGGGAAGCCACCCTCAAAAGGAGAACCTCCATAGGCAGATCCACCGGGATAACCAGAAGGACCATAGCCGCCGCCATAGAAAGAGCCACTTCTCATTGCGTCATAACGACGGCGTTTCTCGGCATCTGACAGAACAGCATATGCCTCAGAAACCTCTTTAAAACGCTCTTCAGCATCGGGCTCTTTATTGATGTCTGGATGAAGCTTACGAGCTTTAGTTTGAAAAGCTTTTCTAATTTCTTCAGCTGTCGCGGACTCAGAAACACCAAGGATGGCGTAGTAGTCCTTTTCGTTCATAGCAGCCATGAAATCTCTCCGATTCAACCCATATCAAAATCTGCATCACGAGAACGATTGAAAGTGTACCCACTTGTTTTGAACTTAATGCAGTACAAACGCGTTACAAACGTAAATCCCAAAGACGTCCATAGAGCTCGTTGCCAAGCAGCCAGCCCTTCTCGGTAGGCTTATATGAAGTTCCAGTCCTAGAATTTGCCGCATCAACGTGAACTAACAGCCCATCTCGCACACACGCATCAAACACATCATGTAGACGCGCTACGCCAAATACCTGCTCAGACTCATCCAAAAGTGCAGGCGAAATTGGCTCCATAAGACGAGCATGCAGCATCAAATCTTCTGCCACAGCTTCTTTTTGAGTCATAAATTCAACATCAAACTCTGTCGAGAAAAGCGATGCACCTTCGGCAATTTTTCTTGGAGCATCAAGGACCACCAGTCGCGCACGTACGGCATTTTGCGGACGCTTTGGCAAAGAGATGTTGACCTTGGCAAGTACATCATACTCAGCTGCAGTCAGCATGCTTGCAGCGCTCGTGCCAAGCCCAAGGTACGACTCGCCTGTCCAGTACATCTTATTGTGCTTACAGCTCTTCTGATTGCGAGCATAACTTGCTACCTCGTAGCGTTCAAACCCTGCCGCTTGAAGCGCCTTTGTGGCCGCCTGCATTCGATCTGCTTGCACGTCGTAGGTGTTCCATGGAGTATCTTTATCCTGGGTTTGCTTAGCCAGCGCCGTGCCTTCTTCAATAGTTAGCGGATAGATGCTCACATGATTTATGCCAAGCGAGATAAATCTTGAGAGCGAAAACTCCCAAGAACTCTCTGTTTGCTCAGGAATTGCACACATAAGATCAACCGACACGTCATAGTCATGCTCTTTTGCAGCAAGTACTCTGTCGTAAGCCAGGTCGGCCGAGTGAATTCTGCCCAGCTTCTTGAGCTCGTTATCGTTAAAACTTTGAACTCCCAAAGAAATTCGTGTTACCCCGCCCGTAGCAAGACTGGCGAGAAGATCGTCAGACAGTGAGTCTGGATTTGCTTCAATACTGAACTCAGTAGGCTGCGTAAGAGACAAGACGTGCTGCGCCAAATCCACTGCATCTTGACCAAGCAAGCTCGGCGTTCCACCGCCCATATAGACCGTTTTAGTAGCAGCTAACAACCCAAGCTGAGCGGCTTCATCTAGCTGATGTTTTAGTGCTTTTACGTAATCTTTCATGCGATTATCGTCTTGTCTTGTGGACCAAGAAGAAAAATCGCAATAGAAGCATTTTTGTGCGCAAAACGGAATATGCAGGTAAAGTGCAGGAGTGGCCGTTTGGTTGTATTTAGACTGCCAGGAATCCACAACAAATCACTAGCTCATAGGTAGATTATGCTCAGGAAATTCTTGCTCACCCTCAAGCCGCTTGACGGTTTCTTTAATCTCTAGTGCAAGATCAATAAAATCCTGGGCCGTAACGCACTTTACTGACTTTCCACGCCAATAGGCTGCGTTTGGAATACCTCTAAAATACCAGGTAGAAAGGCTTCTAGCGCGAGCAATATGAATATCCGCAGCGTCAAGCAACCTTACATGCATCATAAAAGATGCAAGCATTTGGTCAAGCGTTGGAACAAGCACAGGTTGACCCTCAACTAAAGCTTGAGTGTTTTTAAAAATCCACGGATTTCCGTACGTTCCGCGAGCAATCATTACAGCCGTTACACCTGTCTCTGTAAGAGCATGAGCTGCTGCTTCAGCAGAGAGCATATCGCCAGAACCTATGACCGGAATAGACACGGCGTCGCAAACCCTATTAACTGTCTCCCACTCTGCCTGACCTCGATACATCTGGGTAGCAAAGCGACCGTGGATAGCAACGGCAGATGCTCCAGCAGCCTCCATAGCGCGAGCAAACTCAGGTGCCACTTCCTCATCCTGACGTCTACCACGCCTAATCTTGACAGTAACAGGTACGTTAACCTCAGACAGACAAGCCTTAACCAAATCTGCAGCAAGCTCTGGGGTGTCCAGAAGGGCTGAACCCTCCCCTTTTTTAACCACCTTAGGAACAGGACAAGCCATATTGATATCGATAAGAGCCAGCTTATCCCCTAAACGCTCACTAATCTGAGCTGCTGCTTCTTTAAACTGATCTGGCTTTGAACCAAAGAGTTGAACAGCAATATCGGGCTCAGTTGCAAGAGGCTCTACAAGCTCCCAGGTTTTCTCGCCACCATAATGAATTCCTGCAACAGAAACCATTTCTGAATACGCAAGACCTGCTCCGCCAGCTCGAGCCATAGTGCGATACACACCATCGCTGACACCGGCCATAGGGGCCATAAGCACAGGATGAGCGGACAGGCGCTCCTTAAGTGAAGTACCTAACGCAAAAGGAATAATGCGAGAAGAAAGACCAGCTTCAGGGGCACAGGTTGCAATAATAGTTTGGAGCGATTCCACAGATACCTTCTACTCGTCATCAACCTTGAGAACAGCCAAGAATGCCTCTTGAGGTACTTCGACTGAGCCAATCTGCTTCATGCGCTTCTTACCCTCTTTTTGCTTTTCAAGCAGCTTGCGTTTTCTGGAAATGTCGCCGCCGTAGCACTTAGCTAAGACGTCCTTTCTACGTGCGCGAACGGTAGAACGAGAAATGATTTTATTGCCAATTGCACCCTGAATAGGAACCTCAAAAAGCTGCTGAGGAATAATGCCTTTAAGTCTGTCACATAGGCCACGAGCAAGATCGTATGCTTTGTCCTTGTGAACAATAAACGAGAGCGCATCAACAACGTCTCCAGCAAGCAAGATATCAAGCTTAACCAGGTCAGAAGTGCGATATGAATCAAACTCATAGTCGAGCGAAGCATATCCCTTAGTTCTACTCTTAAGCTGATCAAAGAAGTCCAAAATAAGTTCAGCCAAAGGGATACTAAAGATCATCTCAACGGATTTATCAGACAGATACACCATATCTTCAGATACACCGCGATGATCAACAACAAGCTGCATAACCGTACCAACAAACTCAGGAGGCACAATAATCTTTGCCTTTAGGTATGGCTCATCAATGCGGTCAATCTTAGTAACCTCTGGAAGATCTTGAGGACTGGTAATCTCAATCATAGTTCCATCGGTCTTGTACACGTGATAGTCAACAGAGGGACTGGTAGCAATCAAGTCCAGGTCAAACTCACGCTCAAGACGTTCTTTGACAACCTCCATGTGGAGAAGACCCAAAAAGCCTACTCTGAAGCCAAATCCCAAAGCAACAGACGTCTCTGGAGACCACGTAAGAGATGGATCATTGACGTGCAATTTATCAAGTGCGTCACGGAGATTTTCGTACTGTTTGTTATCAACCGGGAAAAGACCCGTAAATACCATTGGCTTTGCTTCGCGATACCCAGGCAATGGCTCTGTGCAGGGATTTTGCTTATAGGTAAGGGTATCGCCTACGCGAACTGCCTCAGGATCTTTGAGGCCGGTAACAACATAACCAACCTCGCCAACAGAAAGCTGTTCAACAGCCATCTCAAGAGGTCTCTTAGCGCCAACTTCTTCAACAAGAAAAGGCATAGATCCCTGCATCATAAGAAGCTGGTCACCAGCCTTGATTGAACCATCAAAAACACGCACTGTTGCAACGACGCCTCTGAACTGGTCAAAATACGAGTCAAGAATAAGCGCCTTAAGTGGAGCTGTAGGGTCTCCCTTTGGAGGAGAAACCAAATACACCAAAGCCTCAAGGAGCTCGTGAATACCCTCACCTGTTTTACCGGAGACACATACCGCATCATCAGCCGGGATAGCAAGAACATCTTCAATTTCTGCACGTACCTCTTCAGGTCGAGCAGATGGAAGGTCAATCTTATTGATTGCAGGAACAATATCCAGGTTAGCGTTCATGGCCAGCATGGCGTTTGAGACAGTCTGCGCCTCAACGCCTTGCGTTGCATCAACAACCAGCACTGCACCCTCACAAGCAGCCAAAGACCTTGAGACCTCATAGGTAAAGTCAACGTGGCCTGGGGTATCAATCAGGTTGAACTGATAGCGCTCTCCGTCATCTGCGTCATACATGACGCGGACTGCATTTGATTTAATGGTAATTCCACGCTCACGTTCAATGTCCATAGTGTCCAAGAGCTGTGACTCCATATCGCGTTCTTCAACGGTATGAGTAAGCTCCAAAATGCGGTCACTGATGGTAGATTTACCGTGATCGATGTGCGCAACAATAGAGAAGTTGCGAATATGTGAAGTATCCTGTGTATTCATAAGGAAAATAATAGCGTAAACTACCCCCTTCGTGCTATACTTCAACAGCTGCCTCAAACGTGTCTCAGCGAAGAGGCCTCACATAGTAAACACCGAAAGGAACCGCACGTGGCTAACATCAAGTCTCAGAAGAAGCGTATTCTCACCGCTGAGAAGGCACGCCAGCGCAACAAGGCTGTCCGTTCCGAGCTTAAGACTGCTATTAAGGCAGTTCGCACTGCTGTTGAGGCAGGCCAGCTTGAGGACGCACAGGTTGCAGCTAACAAGGCATCCCGCCTTCTTGACAAGGCTGCTTCTAAGGGCATCGTACACAAGAATCAGGCTGCTCAGCGTAAGAGCGGCGTTCAGAAGCTTGTTAACACCCTTAAGTAGTTCTTATCTACTTTTAAACTTTTTAAAACGGACTCCTTGGAGTCCGTTTTTTCTTACCTGAATTCTTTGAATCTACACATTTGCGACGCCGCACAGAGCAAAGATAAGCTTGGTCATTGTGGTTGTTTTATCTTCTCCACTCTTAAGACCACGTTCTGCATCTGCACAGAGGCCCAGAATATGTTCAAGCTCGCCATCTGCAAATTGACGCGCCCATCGTGCATAATTTCTTACTTGCCAGTCCTGCTTGCCCAAAACTGGAGCAATTTCCCGTTCTGTACCTCGCTTAACCATAAACCTGGCGCAAATAAGCTCTCTTACGCGTCCAGTCATAAGTGACAGATTTCCAATAGCTCCCGATTCATCCATCTGACTATAAAGCTCCAGAGCCTTTTGAGCATTTCTCGCTGATAAACTGTCGAGAAAATCCCACGGCTTGACCTCAACCACTCGTGCAACATGAGTTTCTACAAACTGAACGTCAATTGCACCAGGACGACCCAACAGAGCTGCTAGAGATTTAATCTGAGAATCGAGCATGGTGGTATTATCGCCAACACGACTTACAAGTTCATTAGCCACATTTGCTGGAATTTGTAGCCCATACTTTCTTCCAAGATCTCCTATATATTTAGGCAATTCACTTCTGGTCATTGCACCGCAATTAATAACTGCGAGCTTACCTAGGGCATCAACTGCTTTGTAGAGCCTTGTTGTTTTGGCAAGTTTACTTGCAGAAAGCATCAGCGTAGTAGTTGGATTGGGGTTCTTTAGATACCCAACAAGAGCCTCTGACACAGACTTAGGCAATTTACCTACATCATCAATGACAACAATTCGTCTAGAATCACCCATAGGTAGTGTTTGAGCGGATGACAGAACAGATTCTGGAGTCAGCTCAGCACTTACAGAAATATCATCAAGATTAAACGTAATAAAACTCTGGTTAAGACGGCTTTTAAGCTTGTCTATAGCCCTCGCACGCTTCATCTCGTCAGGGCCAACAGCCAAATATGCAGCTAGTAGCTTAGCCTGCTCCGCCATCTTTTTCCTCCTCTAAATCTGTATCTACTTTAGCATGTTGCACACTTACCCTAGGTCCATGTTCTCCGGGAAATACGGTGACGTCTCCATAATCTTTTGTGCAATAAAACCTTGCGCCAACACCCTCTAAGATATCCACCGCTTCCTGTTTAGGATGACCATAACGATTATTCTTTCCAGCACTTGCAATTGCTACCTCGGGTTTTAGCGCACGAGCAGTTTCTGGATAAAGCGACTTTGCTGCACCATGATGTCCAACTTTTAAGAAATCTATATCGCCTACATCGCCTGAATCTACCGTCTCTTTTGTCTGATCTCTTTCAGCGTCTCCCGTTAAAAGCGTAGTTAAGGTATTTTGCCCGTCGTTATATGTCACATAGAGCTCAACCGACGCATTATTAGCTTCTTTAGCTTTGTATCCCCTATGTGGCCATACAACGCGAATATGAAAGCGACCAACATCAAATTCATCACCATATAAAACTTCATAGGAGCTGCTGCCGGAAATCCTCTGAATAGCTCTCTGAAGCTCAGGTTTTTCTTGTTTTGTTATTCCTTCTCCAACTAATACCCGACCTGCCTTCACCGAACCAACCATATACCTCACGCCACCAGCATGATCCTCATCAAGGTGTGTGAGCAAAATAGCATCAAGATATGAGATATGTTGTCGCTCTAGAGCGTCATTAACCACATCTCCCACACTCGTGTCTACGAGCAGAGAATGCGCGCCGTCACTGAGCAATATGGCATCACCTTGGCCAATATCCATCACACAAATTCTTGTTGGCGAGAAAAACTTCCAGTAGATACTTAAACCCAAAATAAGCATAAACACCATCAAACAAATGCCAGATAAAACTACTCTTTTCCCTTTTGGCCAAAACACGTAAAGAGCCACCATTGCTGCAAACACAAGCAATGAAACTATCCAGCTCATGTCAGTTAACGACACGCTTGCAAAAGATCTTTCGGATAAAAAAGAAGTAAGAGTCTCTATAAACTGACCAAGAAAATCCACAAGGTAGAAAGCAACATCTTGAGCCGGTTTAAACCAACATAAAGCTATTGCTCCAATTCCAAATAAGCTCAGAAGAGAAAATAAACTTGTAATCAGTGCACTTGAAAGAGGAGCAAGTAAAGAAAAATGACCAAAGTACATGCAAGAAATTGGAAGGCACGAAAGCTGAGCAACGGTTGTGGCACACATAGTGTTTCGTACGTCAGAAAACGGTTTTCTAAGAATTTTCTGTATTGTTCCATATCCAGATATGTGCAAAGCAATTTTTGCATAGTACTGAGCAAGACCGCCGTAGATATTCATGCCAAAAATACATGCTAGTGACAAGGTAAAAGCAATGTTTACGCTCAGCTGTGGATCAACACAGAGCATAAATAGTGCAACGATAGAAACTGCTGAGAGCGTATGGTTTTTTCTTCCCACATAATGCATTACGTATTTTTGTTCAACAAGAAGTATTGCCCTCATTGCAGACGCAGGTAATCCACAGAAAAGCGCGTAGCTACTGAGTAAAAATAAATTCACTACCCCTCTTAAAAGAGGTTTTATCGTTAGCTTTTTAAGAAAAGCGTCAATAAAGGTAGAGAGAATTACCATGTGACAACTAGAAATTGCAATGAGATGCATTAGACCGCAACGCATAAATATTCTAGGAATGTTAAAGCTATACAAGCTAGGCCTATAGGCACAAAGACCGCATGCAACTAACGCTCGGCCAAAGCTCTGTTCTGGTTGGAGTTGAGAAATACAGTTTTCTCTAAATTGAGCAACTTCTCCAATAATTCCCTCTCCATAGGTTTTTGAATTCACCTTGGTTATCTGAATTGAACCAAGTACTCCTCTCTTAAATTGTTCTTCTGAAAACTCCTTATCTTTATAGTGTGAAAACCTACCTTCACAACAAAGATGAGTTTCTCGCATGAATGGTTCCTTGGCATGTAGCCCCACAGATCCAATGCATCTGCCCTGGTACATGACATTTGCCTGACCAGTCCATGTATGATTTTTATAAACTAAATCTCTTGATACGACTAATTCAAAATCGTGTATAGCAGTTGACTCTAAAAGATCTACCGATGCCATTTGACTGACATATATAAAGGAAGATCTGATTAGGATTATTACAAGTGAAAGTAAAACCACTCCAACAGTCATAAGGCTGGTATGCGCGTACTTTACATACCAAAGTCCTAATGCCGTCGCCATACAGCTTCCTAAAATCTGAAGCAACATAGTATCAAGCGTTACGTTTCTTGCGATAAAAACTTGTAGCCATACGCAAACAAATAGCAAGATACAAAGGCTATACGGAATAAAAGGCCTAGTGGGTTGTTCTATCACCTTAGACACGAATATTGTCCTTGAGCTGATCAAACTTTTTCTGGCCAATTCCAGAAACACGCATCAAATCTTCAGTTGTTTTAAAAGGTCCATTCTTTTGTCTGTCTGCAACAATTCGCTGGGCCAGTCCTTCTCCCACACCTTGAAGCTTAGTTAATTCTTCTACAGTTGCTCGATTAATATCTACAACCGTCTTTTTATCTCTCTTCGTATTTGTTTGCTTATTGCTTGTGGCTTTGTTTTGCTCTGGCTGTGGAATCTCTGGTGGCGGCTCTTCTCCCTTTTTAGGAATATATATTTTTTGACCATCTTCAACTGGAGCCGCTAGATTAATCCCTTGCCCGTTTGCATCTTCAGTTAAACCTCCTGCTATTTGAATAGCATCATTCACGCGTGGGTTTGCCATTTGTAAAGCGTAAAGTCCTGGCGACTTAACAGCTCCATCAACATGAACCATCATTTGAGGAGAAGCTTCTTTAATCTTATGATCAGTTCCTGGCTGATCTGTAGCATTATCTTCTTCCGTATGTTGTGGATTTTCTGTAACAGTCACTCCTTGCGTAGAGTCTGCTTGATTATGTGATCTATCAAAAGACTCTGATGTTCCAGCAGAAATTATTCCAATTAATACAACTGCTGACACAATAGCTAGGATAACCACAGCGGCAACAGCTATGAGTTGTTGCTGAGATAGATTAAACCTTCTCATCAATTTATTAATTATTTGAGTGCGGTTATTTGAAATCTGAGCCATACAATCACCTCAGATTTATATTCAACTATTAGGTTAATAAGAAGCGCTACTTTTAAAGATTCATCTAATAGCTTTGTCCAAAAACTGCCGGTAATCTGACACAGTTATCAACAATTGCCAGATATGTTGCACAAACTAACAAGAACAGAATTGCACTAAATAAGATTATCAAGCCACTCGCATAAAAAATCCGCCCTTTTACGGGGCGGATTCTAAAAATGCATCTGAGCAAAGCGATCAAAAGTTTTGAGCAGTGAGGATATCCTAGTCAGCAATAAACTCTGCTGGAGCAAGTTCTTTATGACGAGCAGCAAGCTTTTTAGGTGGCTTATATGAAGGACACTGACTAAAGTCAATATACTCAATATGCTGCATAAGGTCATCAATCATGGCTTCATGGTCAAAGGAATTCCATGCCTCAAGAACTTCTCGCATTCTTGCATGAGTCTCAGGACGGCGAGGCATAAACAATGTGCAGCAATCTGGAGCCGTCTGCGTTGAGATATCAAACGTGTTGATGTCTTGGGCGCGACGAATGATTTCTTGCTTGTCAGAGCCAATCAGAGGCCTCAAAACAGGTATGGTGACTGCTTCGTTGACAGCAGCAATGTTATCAAGCGTCTGAGAAGCAACTTGACCAAGTGACTCGCCAGTTACCAGGGCTTTAGCACCCTCAAGCTCTGCAATCTTCTGTGCAATGATGTACATCACACGACGATACATAATGACACGAAGAGCCTGTGGAACAGCAAGGGAAATCTCACGCTGGTGCTCGCCAAAGGGCACAACATACATTCTGCCAATAAGACCAGCAGGTTCAAGAGCCTCAATGATATCCTGGCACAGATATTCGCTGGTATCGGAAGTCATAGGGCGTCCAGAGAAGTGAACAGGAATAACCGTAGCTCCCCTACGACCAACCATCCATGTGGCAACAGGCGAATCAATACCGCTAGAAAGAAGCGACACAACCTTGCCCGCAGTACCAACAGGAAGACCGCCGACGCCGTGAATAGATGCAGCGTAAACGTATGCGTTACCCTGAACAACGTGTACATAGACCGTCATATCCGGATTATGCATCTGAACTTTTTTATCAGGGAAATTCTCGCAAAGGACTGCGCCTACAAGCTGGTTAATCTCAATGGAATGCTTTGGATAGACCGTTGAGGAACGACGAGCATGCACTTTAAACGTAGTAAAGTCACCGGACTCCCCCAGCGCCTTCACGGCGGCGTTACAAAACTCCTGCTCATCTAAGCCACAACGATACGCCAAAGAAGCACGTGCAACGCCAGGAACCTGGGCCACAGCATGTTGCAGCTCTTCAGTTGCTTGTTTATCAGTGGTTTCTACAAGAAGGTAGCCAGAAATGCGAGAAACCCCCGCCACTGGAAAGTGTCGGAGGGCTCGTCGCAAATTTGTTACCAACTGATTTTCAAAAGTTGATCGGTTCTTACCCTTTAAACCAATTTCGTGGTAGTGAACCAGACATACTCTTTCAGTCATAACTCTTAGTAAACGATGGTGTTCTCGCCCTTAATTGCCTCGTCAAAAGAATCTTTAACAAAGCCAAGGGTGCCGTCGTTAATCTCTTTCATAGCAATAGAGACAGAATCTTTACCACTTGCAACAGTAGTAATGTCATCAAAATCCTGAACAGCGGTTACACGCAGGTGCTGACCGTGAAGCATATTGTTAATATCGCAAGCACGCTTAGAAGCAAGTGAGCAAAGCAAGAATGGATTCTGCTCAGTCTTCTGAAGCAGGCTGTCAATCTCAGGCTTAATAACAGACATTAAAGCTGACCTCCGTCTGATTCATAGTCATCAAAAACTTCCTCGAGCTTGCTCAGAGCAGTCTCAAGGTTGTCGTTCACAATGCAAACAGTATAGTCGTTTGCATGCTCCATTTCACGCGAAGCATTAGAAAGTCTCGTAGAAATGGTCTTCTCGTCTTCTGTACCGCGACCTCTAAGACGCTGTTCAAGCTCTTCAAATGAAGGTGGCTTAATAAAGACGAGAATGGCGTTGGGATATTGTTTGTGGACCATAAGTCCACCCTGAACGTCAATCTCTAGAACAACAGACTGACCTGCAGAAATCAGGCGATCAACCTCGGATTTGAGCGTGCCATAGCAATGGCCATGAACATGAGCCCACTCAAGGAATTCACCAGCATCAACGCGCTTTTTAAATTCTTCATCGGAGAGAAAATAATACGCAACTCCATCGACTTCTCCTGGTCGTGGAGAGCGCGTAGTAGCCGAAACCGTCAGGCCTAGGTTTGGGCGCTTGTCCCTCAACAGAGAGACAAGCGTTCCTTTTCCTACACCTGACGGTCCAGATACTACAAAAAGTTTGGCTGAACGAGCCACTACTTGGTCAGTGCCTCGAGGAGCTGCTCACGCTGACGAGCGCCAAGGCCCTTAACGCGGCGAGTTGCGGAAATTCCGAGCTCGTCCATAATCTTTGCTGCCTTTGCCTTGCCATAGCCAGGAAGGGACTCGATAAGAGCGGAAACCTTCATACGCTCAGCAATAGGATCGGTAGAATCAAGGACCTCTTTAAGGGAGACCTTACCAGTCTTAACCTTCTCGCGAAGCTCTGCACGAGCGTGACGAGCCTGAGCCGCCTTCTCAAGTGCTGCCTTGCGCTGCTCATCGGTAAGTGTAGGTAGAGCCATTGTTCCTCCAAACATCGTTTTCGTACTTCATATACGAAACTCAATTTAATGTGCCTTTTGCACTTCAGCAAAATAGTTTGCCACATAACACGTTATTTACAAGGGGTTTTTTAATATTTCCGCATCAAAAACCACCTGTTCATCACAATTCCAACAACTTCCGTTAATTTTTGAGCTCTGAAATGATGGATTCAAATGCTTCGACTGGATCGTTTGCGCAGGTAATTGGCCTACCAACTACCAATTTGCTTGCTCCAGCCTTAATTGCAGCTGAAGGTGTGGAAATTCTGACCTGATCGCCCTTCTCGGCACCTTCTGGACGTACTCCAGGAGTTACGATGAGCGCATTTGGTCCCAAAAGCTCTCTCATTTCCTGTGCTTCCTGAGGTGAGCAGACAATTCCGTCAGCGCCAGCGTTATAAGAAAGAGACGCCAAACGAGCAACTTCATCCTTAATAGATCCGTCTACGCCAATGGAGTGGAGTGCGTCCTCATCCATGCTGGTAAGCACAGAAATAGCCACCAGTTTGGTACGGCCAGACTCATCAACGCCACGCTCTGCTGCAGCCTCTTCTGCACCCTCTCGACCAGCAGAGATCATCTGAGCGGTTCCCAGGCCATGGATAGATAAGATGTCTGCGCCTGAAAGCGATGCAGAGTGGACAGCACCTTTGACCTGGAATGGAATGTCATGCACCTTGAGATCAAGAAACACCTTGAAGCCACGTGCGTGCATCTCATCTACCATCGAGGGCCCGTAGCGATAAAAAAGCGTCATGCCAACCTTAACCCAGCGTGCATGTCCGGCGAGAAGATCGGTGAGCTCCAGAGCCCTTTCTCTTGTGCAATCAAGCGCAACAATAACGGCGTCGCGTGCCTGCTCGTCTGTTAGCATTCAACAGCTCCAATCAGCTCGTGGATGTCAGATACTCCCTGAGACTTTGCCCAGTCAGTAAGCTCGTTCAGAATACGTGGAGCACACATTGGGTCGTAAAGGTTTGCAGAACCCACCGAGACAGCCGTAGCGCCCGCAAGGATAAACTCTGCAGCATCTTCGCCCGTTTCTACGCCACCAACACCGCAAATAGGAATAGAAACTGCCTGAGCACACTCCCAGACCATACGGACAGCAGCGTTATGGCAGAGAGGGCCACTGAGGCCGCCAGTTGGCTTAGAGAGCCTGCTCTTTCTGGTGTGGACGTTAATTGACATACCAGGGATGGAGTTGATGAGCGTTAGACCATCTGCGCCTTCAGCCTCAAAAGCCTTACCAATCTCGGCAACATTGACGGGAGCCATCTTAACCAAGATAGGTAGCTTTGTCAGAGGACGTACTGCCTTCATAATCTCTGTGGCCTGCTCTGGAGTACCGCCCAGGGGCTTACCGCCCTTCTCGAGATTTGGACAACTCACGTTAAGTTCAATGGCTGAGATGTGCGGATTAAGCTCTTCAAGACGCTCGACAACGTCAATCATCTCTTGGACAGAATGTGCTGCCATCTGCATAATGACGCGCGTACCACGGCCTTCAAGATCTTTCATGTAGTCATCAGTGTGGGCGATAAAATCATCCACTCCAGGATTAGCAAGACCAACGCTGTTCATCATGCCGCCGTTGAGCTCGCACATACGAGGAGCTGGGTTTCCTTCCCAAGGAACGCGAGCAACACCTTTCATGGTAATGGCACCGAACAAGGAGACGTCGTAGAAGCCCTCAAACTGCCAACCGTAGCCAAAGGTACCCGCAGCGGTATTGATAGGGTTTTTCATCTGAATGCCGCCAAGATTGACGGCCATTTTTACCTGATCTACCATGCGATCTCCTTTGCCTCAAAGACAGGTCCAACCATGCAAGCAGACGCATAGCCGCCCTTAGCAAGTGGGACATTGCAGGTATTGCATGCACCAAAGGCGCAGCTCATCATACGCTCCATAGAAACCTGGCAAGCAACGTTGTTGGCAATTGCAAGCTTGGCCACGCTTCTCATCATAGGCTCTGGACCGCAGGTATACACAGCGTCCCAAACACCTTGACTTAGAGGTTCCTCCAAAGCTGCTGTTACAAAGCCCTTAGTACCCTTAGAACCGTCATCCGTTGTGACGTACACGTTCTGTGCGCCTAGTGCGAGAAGATCCTCTTCTCCAAAGAGTTTCTCGGCAGTTTGTGCGCCAATGACTGCGTCAAACTCAACATCCAGCTCGGTAAGCTTACGAGCTGCCGCGATAATTGGTGTGATACCCACACCTCCTGCTACCAGGACGCTTCTCTTGCTAGAGGCGTTAAGGCGCCAGGGGCGACCGCAAGGAGCAGTCATGTCGCTAGCGTCATCAGGCTTCATCTGAGAAAGCCTGCGTGTACCCTCGCCTACTGTTGCGTAGATAAGCTCCAGCGTATCGGTTGCTTTATCAGCTAGCGAGAAGGACAGTGGGATGCGAAGAATGTGACGCTTATCGCCTGGGACATTAACGTTTACAAACTGACCAGGCGCTAGAGACTTACAAAGACCTGGTACCTTGAGCTGGGCTCTATACAGATTCTGGGCAACCTGGGTATTACTCAAAACCGTAAAGTCAAATACCTGTACATTTCCACGTAGTGGCATTACTTTTCCCCTCCAGGAACAACTACTTCATTGGCAAGAACTCGCTTGCCATCAACAAACACATCTGTTGCAACACCATAGAGCTCAGCGCCAATGAAGGCGGAGTTCTTGGACTTACTCTCAAAATACTCTGTCGTAATCTGAACCTTCTTTTCTGGGTCAAAAAGGGTCAGGTCAGCCTTGTAACCTGCAGCAATCTTAACAGGCTCAAGACGCAGAATACGACGAGGATTAACGGCCATTGCGCGAACAAGACCAGTGTAAGAAAGCTTATTGGTGCGCACCATATTGGTGACCATCAAAGGCAGCGAGGTCTCAAGACCAATGCAGCCAAAGTAAGAGATTTCCCACTCACAGTCCTTCTCATGAGCTGCATGAGGCGCATGGTCAGTAACAATGCAATCAACTGTACCGTCTGCAACTGCTGCCTGAAGAGCAAGCGCATCCTCAGCAGTTCTGAGCGGTGGATTCATCTTAAGGTTGGTGTTATACGTATCAGTGATGTCATCCTCAGACAAGAAGAGATGGTGAGGGCAAACCTCAGCGGTAACAGGCAAACCTTCCTTCTTAGCTGCACGTACCAGTTCTGCTCCCCTGCCCGTTGAAATGTGGCAGATGTGCAGAGGACAGCCGGTAAGGCGGCAAAGATCAATGTCTCTGGAAATCTCCAGCTCCTCGCCAAGTGCTGGCCAGCCAAACATGCCAAGGCGCGTACTTGCGCGGCCCTCGTTAACAACACCACCAGCACTGATGGACTCAATCTCACAGTGAGCAGCAACAACGCGGTCAAACTGGGAGACATACTCCATTACCGTGCGCATCATACCTGCGCTTTGAACGCCGTGGCCGTCGTCAGAGAATGCGGAAGCACCCTCGTCAACCATGTTGCCAATCTCAGCAAGCTCTTGTCCCTTAGAACCCTTGGTAAGGGCTCCCATAGGACGGACGTGAATGAGACCAACCTCATTACCGCGATCAATCTGGAAGCGAACAGCAGGCCCGTTATCAGTAACAGGATTGGTGTTTGGCATAGTAGCAACATCAGTAAAGCCACCGTGAACCGCAGCCCTAGAGCCCGTCTCAATGGTCTCTTTATACTCAAAGCCTGGATCTCTGAAGTGAACATGCATATCAACAAGGCCAGGCGTCAGTACCTTACCCTTTGTATCAATAACAGTATCGCCCTCTTGAGGTGTAACGGTAGCTGCTACTTCAGCAATGGTTTCTCCGTCAATACGGACGTCCAGTACCGCGTCAAGATTAAGCTGCGGGTCTACAACACGCGCGCCCTTAAGCAGAAATGCCATCAGAGTCTCCTCCCAGAAGCAGATACATTGCGGCCATGCGCGTCAAAACGCCTGCATTGACCTGGTCAAGAATACGAGAGCGAGCGCAATCGGCCACCTCGCTGTTAATTTCCATACCACGGTTCATAGGACCTGGGTGGCAGATGATTGCCTCAGGCTTCATCAGCTTGCTGCGGCGCTCATCAAGGCCCCAAAGCCTGTTGTACTCACGGCGAGAAGGAATAGGAGCTCCTTCCATACGCTCCAGCTGCACGCGAAGCATGTACACGACGTCTACATCACCAATGACTTCATCAAAGTGTGAGGTCTGATAGCAGCCAAACCAGCTTGGATCGTCTACGTGGAATGTTGGAGGTCCAACGAGAACAACCTCTGCACCCATAGTCTTGAGTGCTGGCACCAAAGAACCAACAACGCGACTGTGAGAAAGATCGCCAACAATGGCAACTTTAAGGCAATCAAGATGCCCAAAGTTCTTGCGAATGGTATAGAGGTCAAGCATGGCCTGAGTGGGGTGCTGATGTTTGCCGTCACCAGCGTTGATGACAACGGCATCAGTGTGCTCAGTAATCTTCTGCGGTGTACCTGCAAGTTTTGCACGGCAGATAAACATATCAACATTCATAGCGTCAATAGTCTGAATGGTATCTGCCAAAGACTCACCCTTAACCACAGATGAGGTAGATCCTCCCATGTTTAAAGCGTCGGCAGAGAGGCGTTTCTCGGCAAGCTCAAATGAAGAGCGAGTCCTGGTAGAAGGCTCTAAGAACAGGTTAACAATGGTGCGCCCACGAAGAGCTGGTACCTTTTTAATGTCTCTATTGTTTACAGCCTCAAACGACTGAGCAGTATCAAGAATTTGCTGGATATCGTCACGCGTCAGACTGTTTGTATCAATCAAATGTTTAACTGAAAGCATTAGTTTCCTCCCTCAATAAAGGGGTCAGAATAGTCAGCTTCGTACAGCAATACGCAGTCCTGACCATCAATTTCTTTAACATTTAAGCTGACTACCTGGCTCTTTGAAGAAGGTACGTTTTTTCCTACATAGTCAGGTCTAATAGGAAGCTCACGATGACCACGGTCAACTACTACGGCCAATTGAACGCGCTCAGGACGACCATAGTCAATGAGCGCATCAAGTGCTGCTCTGATAGTTCTTCCCGTCTGAAGAACGTCATCTACCAGCACAACACTTGTGCCTGTAATGTCAAAATCGATATTAGTTGCGTGAAGCACCGGTGCGGTATTTCTTCTAAAATCATCGCGATAAAAGCTGATATCAAGTGAGCCAACTTTTGGCTTACATCCGGTAAAGCTCAAAATCTTTTCCGCAAGGCGAGAAGCCAAAACTTCTCCACGGCGAATAATGCCCACCAAAGCAACGTTTTCAATTGAATCGTTATTCTCGACAATTTCGTGAGCAATTCGTGTAAGCATGCGGTCAAGGGACTGCTCGTCCACAATGAGAGAGTGCGAACCTTCTTGAGCCATAGCGCCTCCAATAAAAAAGATACCTCACCTGACCAGGCACAAGGTATCCAAAAGGCAAAACTATAACTATGAGCCTTACGGGTATCTCGTACCACATTTAAAGACACACATATTGTACTCGTACAGAGCCTAACTTTTGGTTAGGAATTTTAATTATCTCTTAAGGTGCTCGTAAGCTTCACAAACTTCGTCTACTGGGCCAAGCATGCGCTGCTTTCCCTTCTCAATCCAAATGGCGCGGTCGCAAATGCGCTGGACCAGGTCAATGGAGTGAGAAACCAGAAGAACCGTAACATTATTAGAAGCGACCAGCTCTTTGATGCGATTCTCGCACTTTTGCTGAAAAAGGAAGTCTCCTACCGAAAGCGTCTCATCAACAATGAGCAGGTCAGGCTCTGTAACGGTTGCAATTGCAAAGGCAATACGTGCCACCATACCAGAGGAGTAGTTCTTGAGCGGCATGTCCATAAAGCCCTCAAGCTCAGCAAACTCTACGATCTGGTCAAAGTGCGAGTCAATAAACTCTTTCTTGTAACCAAGAAGAGCGCCATTGAGGTAGATGTTCTCTTTAGCGGTCAGTTCCATGTCAAAGCCAGCACCAAGCTCAATAAGAGGTGCAATAGTACCCTTGACCTCACAAGTTCCCTTAGAAGGCTCAAGAACGCCCGCAATGATTTTGAGCATGGTAGACTTGCCGGAACCGTTGGTGCCCACTAGGCCAAAAGCCTCGCCACGCTTTACCTCAAACGAGATATCATCAAGAGCCTTGAACTCCTTAAAAGCAACCTCGCCGCGTGCAAAGGCAATAAAGTACTCTTTCAGCGAGTTGAACTGCTCAGAGGCAATGTTAAAGATCTCTGAAACACCGTTTACTGCAACGACGGTCTCTGCGTCTTCAGATGGAAGAGGTGGACGCATAAAATCGTCATCGCCAGCAACAACTACCCAGGCAGTAACTGTCTGAGGGTTGTTGTGTGTGTCAAATGCGTCAATATAGAGATGATAGCGACCGGGCTCTGGGAAGGTATATGTCCACGACGTATTAGGAATTGAATCACCAAATTGATGCTCTGTGGTATCCCAAAAACCCTCATCCCAACGGTCGTTCAAACTCCACACATAGTGGAATTTAAAGCCCTCAGGGTCTGCACCAATAATCTTAGGAGTAGCAGTTACAGTCTCTCCTGCACGAATCTCGTGCGTATCCAAGGAAACCTGAACTGACCAGCCTAATTCTTTATTTGGTGACTCAGACATACAACTCCTCTAATCAACTATTGCCTGAACAGTATAGCTGATTATGGCGAGAAACCCGACTTTTTAAGAGACTTCTCTACTTCTGTGGTGCCGCTGTGGTGGTACGAACAATAAGCTTTGGAGCAATTCTAATTGCTTCAGGCTCATACCCCGCCTCAGATGCACGTATTGCATGCTCAAGTGCCACACGACCGCGCTCTAGGAGATTAAAGCGTACGGTGGTCAAAGAGAAGTTAGGCAGATAGTCTTCAAGAGAGTCGTCAACACCAACAACGCTCACGTCTTCCGGTACGCTCAGTCCCACTTCTTCAAATGCCGCAATGATACCTAGCGCCATCTGGTCGTTTGCTGCATACACCGCAGTAAAATCACGATTTTCTCGCAGTTTTTTACCAATTTCATAGCCACTATTGGCGGTCCAATCGCCAGCTAAAGGCTCAACAATTTCTAGCCCATACTCAGACATGGCATCTCGCCAGCCCTTCTCGCGAAATTGCGAGTCAATAGAGTATGAAGGGCCTGCCACAAAACGGATCTTGCGATGACCAAGCTCATAGAGGTGATCAATGACAAGCTTTGAGCAGCCGTACTGATCTGAGTCAACGGTTGTGCAGTAAGGGTGCTCATGCATGGTAAGAAGCACTGTTCCAAGACCTGGCTGCGGTACAAATGATTCAAAGTCTGATGCCATAAGGCTCATGCTGATAATCATGCCGTCAACAGGAAGATTAGACATACGATGAGAAATGTCCTGCAGGCAGAGGCCATCGTCAGAGCCTTTCTCAATCATCGTAATTGCATATTCATGCTCACGAGCAGCAGAGACAATGCCATCGAGGGTTGCCAAGTTACCAAACTCACGAATGTCGTACAGACAGAGTCCCACCGATTGATACGAACCAGACCTTAACGACCTGCCTGCAAAGCTTGGCCTAAAGCCCATGGACTCCATTGCAGCCTGGACTTTTTCTCGCGTTGCCTTGCTCACGTTTTGAGCACCATTAGCAACACGAGAAACGGTCTGCTGAGAAACACCAGCAGCTTGCGCAACATCAGCCATTGAAACAGAGCGCTTATTTGAGCTAGAACTATGCGAGCGAGTCACGAATTCCTCCGATTATCTGCCTGTTTACGTACTCATACTAACAGGCAGATTCACATAACGCGATAAAATTGCATATATAGCAGCAAATTAAACGCTCACGGTAAAAAAATTACCGTTCGGCGAGAAGGACTTTTGACCTGCGCTCTAACCGTTTGCCCCCGCAAAGATACCACTGACTGAAAACTTAATAATTTCCTGTTAGTTCGTTATGAGTACGTTAACATAGTATGTGTAATGCACTATGAGTAGTATCTCGGAGGTATCCGATGATTGATGTTCGACCCTTTGATAGCTTTGTTAACTCCCCTGCTGCGCTTACGTATACCATTCGCGGCGCCCATTCATCAATTAAATTAAGCAATTTTGGTGCCACCATTCTGGGCGTTTCGGTTCCAGATGTTTATGGGACGCAGGCAGATGTAGTTCTTGGATATAGCCTATTTGACCTGTATTTAGATAACCCCGCCTGCTTTGGTGCCTCCATTGGACCTTCTGCTAATCGCGCAGATAAAGCAGAGATTCCGCTTAATGGTGTTATCTATCATCTTCCTAAAAACAACGGTCCAGACAACCAAAATAACCTGCATACTGATTTGGTTGCTGGCATCCATAAGCGCATTTGGCAGGCAGAAATTGATGAAGCTCAAAATACGGTAACCTTCAGCATTGACTTGGTAGATGGAGAATATGGACTACCGGGAAACCGCCACATTACCGCAACCTATAAACTTGTTGAAGAGGGAACGCAGTCAACGGTAAATCTTACGTATACCTGCACAACCGATGCTGCAACATTTGTAAACATGACTACCCACGTATACTTCAACCTTAATGGTCATGATTCTGGAGATGTCTGCGGTCATAGTCTGACCATTCATGCAGATTCGTATCTGCCTCTACGAGAAGACTCGGTTTCCGCGGGAACCATCGATGCTGTTGCAGGAACTCCCTTTGATTTCCGCGCACCTAAGACCATTGGTAAAGATCTTGGTGTAGAAAACAAGCAGCTCAACACAGCTCGTGGCTATGATCACTGCTTTGCTATTAACAACTATGAAAACGGTCAGTTGCGCCCCGCCCTTCTCGCCACATCAGAAAGCGGACGCTCGCTTGAGATTCAAATTACCGCTCCAGGTGCTCATCTTTATACCGGCAACTGGCTTGATGAGGCACGTGCAAAAGACGGCGCTATTTACAAGCCTCAGGCTGGTTTTGCATTTGAGAGCGAGTTTTATCCAGATTGTGCTCACCATGCAGAGTGGCCTCAGCCCACATGCACGCCTGAGCAGCCATACAGCTCACAGATTGTTTATCGATTCTTTTAAGATACCTGGCTTCACAGCACTAAAGGGAAAGGAACACCATGGCTCACACGTTTGACGAGAAAACCACAGCTCAGCTCAATCGCGCAAAAGAGCACTTTGAGCAAATGTTCGGAAAAGCTGACCGCTATCTTGCAGTACACGCGCCTGGTCGCTCCGAGATTGCTGGTAATCACACTGATCACGAGGGTGGTCATGTTATTGCCGGGGCCCTAGATGTTGCTATTGACGCCATTTGCGCACCTAATAACCTGGGCGTTATTCGTGTTGCCAGCGTTGGATACGATCCTTTTGAGGTCAATTTCACAAATCTGGAACCTTCAGAGGATGAGTTCCTTACCACTAAGGCCATTGTTCGCGGCATGGCTGCAAACCTGGTCAAACTTAGCTTTGAGCCAACTGGTTTCGACATGGCAGTAGTAAGCGACGTACCTGGTGGCGGTGGACTTTCTTCCTCTGCTGCTTTTGAGGCTGCAGCAGGTCGCGCAATGGAAGCACTCTGGGAAGGTGGCAGCGAAATTTCTGCGGTTAAGCTCGCTCAGATGAGCCAGAACACTGAAAACGTTTACTTTGGTAAGCCTTGCGGCCTTATGGATCAGCTTGCTGTTTGCCTTGGCGGTCTTGCCTTCATGAACTTTGAGGATTCTGCAGAGCCCAAGGCAGAAAAGCTGGATCTTAACTTTGAGGATTACGGCTACGCCCTCTGCCTTGTTGATGTTGGCTGCGACCATGTTGCCTTCACAGATGAATACGCAGCGGTCCCTGTTGAGATGCAAAAAGTTGCAGCAGCCTTTGGCAAGACTCGCCTCTCTGAGGTTCCGGTTGAAGACTTCCAGGCTCGCGTTAATGAGCTGCGAGAAGAGCTTGGAGACCGCGCCCTTCTCCGTGCTATCCACTACTGGTACGAGAATGACCTGGTAGACAAGAGATGGGCAGACCTTCAGAATTCCGATATTGAGTCCTTTATTGCGCTCACCAACGCTTCTGGCGCAAGCTCCGGCATGTACCTGCAGAACGTTTCTACTTCTGGCTCATATCAGCCAGCTATGCTTGCCCTCGGTTTGGCCGAGAGCATCTTAAAAGGTTCTGGCGCCGTTCGCATTCACGGTGGCGGTTTTGGTGGCTCTATCCAGTGCTTTGTTCCTCTCGCCCTAGTCGAGACCTTCATTGCACAGATGAACCAGTGGTTTGGTGAAGGCGCCTGCCGCCACTACGCCATCTCTGACCAGGGAGCTTGTGCACAATGGCTGTAGCAGACAATGAAAGCGCGCTTTGCATTCAGCAGCTTGTCGTGTATGCATGCGAGCGCGGACTTATTCAAACTGAGGATTTGACCTGGTGCTATAACGCGCTGTTGGACATGCTTTCGTACGAGGGGCCCGCTCCCGTTAAGCCTTGGGAGAAAATTGACCTGGAGTCGTTTGATCTTGACCAGACACTTGCCGAGCTTGCTCGCTTAGCTGTTGCTCACGGTCTGGCCGAGAACACCCAGAGCGGCGAAGACTCTTTTGCCATGCGCGTCATGGGCCTTCTGCTGCCAAAGCCTTCCGAGGTGGCGCGCCATTTCAATGAGCTGTACGTTGCCGAGGGACCTCGCGCCGCAACTGACTGGTTCTACACGCTCTGCTGCGACGCAGGCTATGTCAGAAGAAGCGCCATTGCCAGGAATATCACGTGGACTACCCCAACTACCTGGGGAGACTTAGAGATTACCATCAACCTCTCCAAGCCAGAAAAAGACCCTCGCGAGATTGCCGCAGCTAAAACGGCTCAAAACACTTCTGGCGAGAAGTACCCCGCATGCCAGCTCTGCCTTGATAATGAGGGTTATTCTGGACGCGGCGCTTCGTCTGGTGCAGGCGCTCATCCTGCCAGGCAGAACCTGCGCATCATCCCCATTGAGCTCAACCAGCATCGTTGGGGATTCCAGTACAGTCCGTATGCGTATTTCAACGAGCACTGCATTGCCATGAACTCGGATCACGTTCCTATGCACATTGATCACGAGGCGCTGGTCAACCTCTTTGACTTTGTGGACAGGTTCCCCCACTACTTCATTGGTTCAAACGCTGACCTGCCCATTGTGGGCGGATCGATCCTCTCGCACGATCACTACCAGGGCGGACGTTACGAGTTCCCTATGATGCGCGCAGAAGTTGCGGAAGAGTTTGAGCTCAAGCAGTTCCCCGAGGTAGCGGGTGCAATTCTCAAGTGGCCACTCTCTGTTCTTCGCCTCTCCTCTACCAGTCGAGAAGAAGCACTCAAAGCTGCAGAGTTTATCATCACCGCATGGCGCAGCTATACCGACGAATCCGTCTCTGTTTATGCGGAAACTGACGGCGAGCTCCACAACACGGTTACCCCTGTTGTCCGCAAGCTTGAGAGCGGCAGCTACGAGGTCTTTCTTGCGCTGCGCTGCAACATTACTAGCGAAAAGCATCCGCTTGGCATCTTCCATCCACATGCCGAGTATCACCACATCAAGAAAGAGAATATCGGACTCATCGAGGTCATGGGACTTGCCGTACTTCCACCTCGCCTTGTGCCAGAGCTCAATAAAGTTCAGTCTGTTATGGAGCAGTGTCTGGCAAATGGCAAGAAAGCTAACGCAGTCTATGGACAGCTGACCACGGACTCTACCACCATCTCTCACGCCGATTGGGCTCGCCAGATCTACGCCAAGCTGCTTGAGCAGGGCGACGGTTCTAGCAAGGATGCTGCTTCGAAGAAGGACATCTCTTCTCTCTCATCCGAGAAGCTCAAGAAGTACATTTACGACGAAGTTGGCATTGTCTTCTCGCACGTCCTTGAGGACGCCGGCGTATTCAAGTGGGACGAAGAAGGACGAGCAGCACAGCATCGCTTCCTCGAGTCTCTGTAGCTGCTGCCGCCCGCAGGTTCGCGCGCAGCTCACGATGCTCCACGTGCAATAACGTATCTCGCAAGCGCAAAAATCACCCAGCAAGAGGGCCGAGAAAATCGGCTCTTTTGTTTTGTACCGCCTAACCGTCAGCCCACGACAGTTAAACAACGCGCAAGCACAGCAAAGTCAGATATTCTGTTGGATATGAGGTCTGATTTGACCCTTCTAACACACCTATGTCGGATAATCTGTCGCAGAAAACTCTGTTCAACGCTTCGAGCACATCTATGTCGGACATTCTGCAGGCTTTGAGAGGCCCGACCACATCTACGTCGGATAATCTGCACGTATCGAGCAGCCCGACCACAGTAAAGTCGGATAATCTGTCGATAGTTAACATATTTTTTGACATTGGTGTGTTATTTCCCTTTAAAACTGCAGAATATCAGCCATAGGTGTGCTTTCCGGGACAAAAATTGCAGATTATCTGACATAGGTGTGGTGCAAAAATTCTAAAAGGACATATGTCTAAATTGATACAGTGTTTTACCAGCTAGTTTTTAAATTTCCCGTAAAGTCACTTTTCATTAACGTGCAAGCGCTGTCTTTCGCCAAAAAAGAGGCGTCTACGTGAGTAGACGCCTCGAAACTTGCACGTAATAGCACGCTTTCCGCACTTGCGCTGCGTTTCCGCACTTGTGGCATTCAGCGCCGCTGCGTTTCCGCACTTGTGGCGCATGTCCGCGCTGTACGGCACGCAGCGCGGGAGCGCCAGCTACTTCTTCTGAACGTACTTCAAGCAGTCAAGGGTAACTGCGGTCAGAATAATGACGCCCGAGAAGACAAACTGAAGGTTGGTATCGATACCAAGAATAGTCAGTGCGTAAGTCAGTGCGGTGAAGATAAGAACACCCACGGTAACACCGGAGATCTTACCAATACCACCGGTGAACGAGACGCCACCAACAACGCAGGCTGCGATTGCGTCCATGTCCCAACCCTGGCCGTAAGCTGCGGAACCAGAGCCAACCATGCGCATGGCCTCAAGCCAAGAGCCAAATCCATACAGAATACCAGCCATGACAAAAGCGCCAACCATGACCCTAAAGACTGAAATACCAGAAACAGCTGCTGCCTCAGGGTTTCCGCCTACCGCATAGAGGTTCTTACCAAAGGTGGTCTTGTTCCAGATGAACCAAACAATAGCGATAGCTGCGATTGCCCACAAAATGATGGATGGGAATTTGCCGATTCGTGGAATAACCATATCTGGAATAGATGGCTCGATAGCGCCAAATGAAACACCCTTTGTTGCATAGGTAACAATACCAAAGATAATCAGCATGTTAGCCATGGTCGAGATGAATGGGTGCATCTTAAACTTAGCGGTAAAGAAGCCAGCGATACTGGTAAAGCAGGTGCACAGGACAATACAAGTAACCAGAGCCATGATGATTCTGACAGGAATTGGAACACCAGTAAAATCAAATGTGATACCAAAGACCTGGCCAGTATTGATGCCCTGGTGCATGATGATGGTTGAAGCGGTCATGCCCATACCAACCATACGACCAATAGACAGGTCAGTACCGGTAAGCAGAATCAATCCAGCTACACCAAGAGCCAGGAACATTCGAGGAGATGCCTGCTGAAGAATATTGATGACGTTGGAGTATGTCAGAAGCTGAGTACCCTTGACTGCTGGGGTGATGATACAAAGGGCAATAAATACCAGGAGAATAACAATGTACAGACCGTTCTGAAGCAAGAATGAACGGGTGTTAAAGGTGTACTTGTAGTTCTCCCACTTCTGAGCCTGAGACTCCAGTGGAGTGAACTTAGACATCCTGAGAAGGTCGATGAGGTGATACTCATGACTAAACGCATTGTGAGCGCGATCTTTGATGCGCTGAAGATCCTTCTGATAGTTGACCTTAGCATCAAACTGACGGTTCTTATAGACGTACTTCTCGTCCTTGATTTCCTGAGCATCAGAAGTCTTGCTGACAGCCTCTTCGTGCTCCTTCTTGAGGCGCTCAAGAGCAGCAGCGTAATTCTGCTTAGCCTGCTCCTTCTCAAGAGCACAGCTAGCCTTTACAGGCTCAAGATACTCGTTCTTGTAGTGCTCCTTGAGATACGCTTCAGCCTCTGCAATAAGCTTAGAGACCTGAGCGCTGTTCTCGGACTCAACCTTCTTTGCAAGCTCCAGCTCAGCCTTGTAGCCATCGATAAGCGTGTTGCGCTCTTCTGCAGAGATAGACTTATCGCGCTTTGCAGACTCAATAGCGCTCAGTGTTGAAATTACCTTGTTGGTACCATTTGCGCGAAGCTCATCAATCTGAGCCTGAATGGAACCAATCTTCTGATCAATAGGCTTTAGCAGCTCTTTTTCCTGCTCGGCCGTCAGAACAGATCCACCTGTTTTTGGCATTTGTATCATCCTCTCCTACAGGTACTTTGCGCTGAGGCGCAGGAGTTCTTCTTGATTTGTCTCGTTGGTATTTACGATGCCCGAGAGTCTACCGTTGGACATAACGCCAATTCGGTTGGTAATTCCCAGAATCTCTGGCATCTCCGAAGAGACTACGATAATAGTGGTACCGCTCTTAGCCATATCAATAATGAGCTGGTAGATCTCATATTTAGCACCAACATCAATACCACGAGTAGGCTCATCCATCAGGAAAACCTGTGGATAGCGCTCGAGCCATTTACCAAAAATGACCTTCTGCTGGTTGCCGCCAGAAAGACTTGAAATCAAATCTGATGGACCCTGAGCCTTGGTATTCATAACCTTGAGCTCGTTGACGGTAGCCTTAGTCATCTTAGGATCAGAAAGGATTGGACCAGCCTTGTACTGGTTCAAGTTTGCAATGGTTGTGTTAAACGTCAGGTCACCCTTAAGGAACAAGCCGTTTGCCTTGCGCTCCTCGGTAATCATGGCAAAACCATGATCCATTGCCTCTGCAGCTGTCGAGAAGTTCATAAGATGCTCGTTGACGTAGACACGACCTGCAGCTCTGGTTCTTACACCAAAAATTGTCTCAAGAAGCTCTGTTCTACCAGCACCGACAAGACCATACAGACCAAAGATCTCACCCTTCTTTACATCAAAGGTGACGTCCTGAAGGTATGGCTCATATTTAGTTGAAAGGTGCTGAATAGAAAGATATGTCTTACCAGGTGTGTTAGTAACATCTGGGAAGCGATTCTCAAGTGAGCGGCCGACCATTGCCGAGATTAGTTCATTCATGTTGGTCTCATTTGAGCGCTTGGTCATAACAAGCTTACCGTCACGAAGAACTGAAATGTCGTCGCAAATCTCAAAGATCTCATCCATCTTGTGAGAGATGTAGACCAAAGAAATTCCCTGCTCTTTGAGCATGTGAATCATCTCAAAGAGTTTCTCGACCTCTTGAGTCATAAGTGAAGAAGTAGGCTCATCAAGAACAATAATCTTAGCGTTGTAAGAAATTGCCTTTGCAATCTCGCACATCTGGCGCTGAGATACTGACATGTTCTTCATAGGCTGTGTCAGGTCTACGGTCATACCAAGACGCCTGAAGAGCTCGTTAGCCTCTTTTTTCATACGTCCCTCATCGACAACACCCATTGCATTAACGGGATAGCGACCAAGGAACAAGTTATCTACAACATTTCTATCAAGGCACTGGTTAAGCTCCTGGTGAACCATTGCGACGCCATTCTCAAGTGCGTCTTTTGGTCCAGAGAAATTAACCTCTTTGCCGTCAAGAAATATCTTGCCTTCATCTTTTTGATACGTACCAAACAGGCACTTCATCATGGTAGATTTGCCTGCGCCGTTCTCTCCCATAAGACCCATAACGGTTCCACGGCGTACGTTCATTGAAATGTGATCCAGAACGCGGTTACGTCCAAAGGACTTGCTCATTCCATCAATTGTTAGAACGATATCGTTTTCTGTATCTGCCATGTAATCACCCCTTATCTCGCTAAGTTATTGCGCTTATTCGCGAGAACACCGGAGGAGAGCAGGTGTCTCCCCTCCGGTATTGTTTCGTGCTATCGACTACTTAATTACTTAAGCAGCTGGGTATAGGAAGAACCGTTGTCGGTCTTAACCATGTTGAATGCAAATGCATCGTACTCGTCAGGGTTGCCAAGACGGTTGGTAATGTTGGACTCAGTCTGGCCATCGCCTGCGATGAACTCAACGTTGAGGTTGAGCAGTGGAGCATACTTCTTGAGCAGTGGTACATAGGTTGAACCAAGGAAGTTGTCGCCAGAGTTGTAGGTGTTGAGCCAAACCTTCTTCTCTGGGTGCTTGTCTGCGCTCAGCTGCTTAGAAGCCTCTGGATAGGTAGTGGTTGCGTCAAGGTTGTCCTTGTAGTTCTCAGCGGTAACTGCAAGGTTGAGAGCGTAGTAAGAACGCTGCTCTGCAACATACTTGTAGTCCTTGGAGTCAATCTTGTTGCCAGCATCGTCTGCGGACTCAATGCCGGTGTTGATATCAGCTCCGTCAAGAGCGTTGCGGAGCAGACGGAGAGTCAGGTAAGCCTGAACATCTGGGTGCTGGGAAATGGTGCCTGCATAGCCGTCAGCAATAGCTGCAACAGCGTCAGAGTTAGCGTCGTAACCAAAGGTTGGGACCTTCTGAGCCTTTGACCATGCGTTGAAGATGGACATGCCCATACCATCGTTGTTGGAAACAACAACATCAATCTGATCGCCGAAGGAAGAAGACCAAGCAGCAATTGCGTTACCAGCGGTTGCAGCATCCCATGTTGCACCAGCGGTGTTCTTCATCTCCTGAGAAGCAAGCTCACGGATGGTGTAGGACTTGCCGCCGACCTCAAGCTTGCCGTCCTGAACAACAGAAGCGGAGCCGTCAGTGTTGGTGCCTACTGGATCAGAAATAATCTTGCCGTCCTTCTCGATGCCAGTACCAAGTGCCTTACGGACACCACGAGTACGAGCGATAGAGTCGTTGTGACCGATGTCACCAATTGCAAGAACGTAACCAATGATGCCATCTTTGTTACGATCAAGCTCAGCTGCGTGAGCCTTGATGTAATCAAGAACCATCTGGCCCTGGAGCTCTGCGCCCTGAACTGCATCAAAGCCAACGTAATAGGTGTCCTTGTTGAAGTTAAGGGTGTTGGTATCAAGCTCACCGGTTGAGCTGTTAGAAGGCTGACGGTTGAAGAAGACAACAGGCTTATCCTTGTTCTCTACCTTTGCACCTTTAGCGCCTTCCTCTTTTTTCTCGCTAGGAGCGCAAGCTGCAAGAACGCTAGATCCACCAACGCTAAGAACGCCTAGACCACAGAACTTTAGAAAACTGCGACGAGACACATCCATAGTAGTGACCTTTCTCATTTGTTATGCCTTTTGCATAACACTGACCTTAATGAGTACGTTAACAAATCTCATCACAGCTCTTTGTGAGATGTCGCTCAACGGTTGTAGAAATACCGTAAGCGTTATGTTTTGTACCTTTTACGGTATCAATTTTGAAGTTTTTGAGGATAAATAAAGAAAAAGCGGTCAAATGGCCAAGTTATCGAGAAAATCGTCCGCTTCAAATCTGTGAATAAAAATCTGCCTAATGCGAGAAAAGCAGGACAGCTTTTCTTACAAAAAAAGACCAGGCATTGCCTGGTCTTGAAAATTCTGGCTCCCCGAGCAGGATTTGAACCTGCGACACGCTGATTAACAGTCAGCTGCGCTACCGCTGCGCCATCGGGGAATATGTGTGCTTCTCAGCGGTGTTTAAGTATAGAGAGACATTCCAAACCATGCAAGCATTTTTTAGAAAAAATTTAGTCAAATTCTTCTTGCACAATCTCCCACACAACTAAACCAAGAAGCTACTCCTCCATGTAGTCCTTAAGACGGCCGGACCTAGAAGGATGACGAAGCTTTGCCAAGGTCTTGGACTCAATCTGGCGAATACGCTCACGCGTAACTCCAAACTCCTTGCCCACCTCTTCAAGCGTGCGAGGGTGGCCATCCTCAAGACCAAAGCGGAACTTAATAACCTTACGCTCACGATCAGCAAGGCCGTCAAGAACCTGCTCAAGCTGCTCACGAAGCATTGAATCAGAAGCTGCATCTGGTGGAGCAACAGCTGAAGAGTCCTCAATAAAGTCTCCAAGCTGTGAATCTTCTTCTTCACCAATAGGCGTCTCAAGAGAGACAGGCTCCTGGCTAATCTTCTGAATCTCGCGAACGCGATCAGGAGACATGCCCATTTCTGCGCCAATCTCTTCTGGGGTAGGATCTCTACCAAGATCTTGCAGAAGCTGACGCTGAACACGGATGAGCTTGTTGATAGTCTCCACCATATGGACAGGAATACGAATGGTACGTGCCTGGTCTGCAATAGCGCGAGTAATTGCCTGACGAATCCACCAGGTAGCATACGTTGAGAACTTAAAGCCCTTGGTGTAATCGAACTTCTCGACAGCGCGAATAAGGCCTAGGTTACCTTCCTGGATAAGGTCAAGGAACAGCATACCGCGGCCAACATAGCGCTTTGCAATTGAGACAACAAGACGAAGGTTTGCCGAAATAAGCTGCTGCTTAGCATCAAGTCCTACAGACTCAATACGCATAAGGCGGCGCTGCTCTGCGCGGTTAAGCTCGATGAGACCATCCTCAAAATCCTCCAGCTTCTGAGAAGCTGCAGTACCTGCCTCAATCTTCATAGCAAGGTGAACCTCTTCTGATGCAGTAAGCAGGTCAACCTTACCAATCTCTTTAAGATACATGCGGACAGGATCGCCGGTAAGCATAACCGTAGTGGTATCTGAACGGCGAGCACGAGCGCGAGAAGAACGTTTTGGCTTGGAGACTTTTGCCTTAGAAACAGAGCGGAGAGCCTCTTTGACCTCGCGAGCCTCATTTACGGCATCAAAATCTTCATCATCTTCATCTTCAAAATCAGAAGAGTCATCCAAGTCATCATCGGATGAAAAATCGTCCTCTACGGCGTCATCTTCAATGGCGAAAGAAACGGTTGCTTCAGATGCGGTAGTAATCTCAACACCTTTAACGCGCAGCGAATCATACAGGTCAGAAAGCTCATCATCGTTAACGTCAACGTCACGAATGGCAACCTGAATATCGTCTTCGCTGATACTACCGTTAGACTTTGAAGAACTTACCAGATCATCAACAATTTTAGTAAGCTCATCTGAGAGTTTGACCTCGTCATTTGCCTTTTTTGCAGCCACAAATATCCTTTCGATAGATTAGCGCAAATCTTTATACCCAAAAGTTTCTCTACCTAATCAAACTACTCATTTTAATTTATAAAAAATTAGATGAGTAGCATCCTTATAAAATGAGTATTTTTATTGCCCTGAAGTAAGCCTCTTGCCTAACTCAAGCGCTCGTGTCTGAAGCTCCTGCGCAGCAGCAAGTTGCTCTTCGGCGAGTGTTCCACTTGAAGACTCCCCTGCATAAGAACTGGAGCGCAAATTTGATCGAATTTCTCGCAATTTACGCTGTACCGAGTAGTAGTCAACAGTGTCCACAATAAACTCAAGCGAGCGACGTGTATCGGAGTTGCCCTCAGATATCACGCGACCAGAAGAAAGAATAGCTGCCGCATTTGGCTCAACAGCCGCAGCTGCGGCAACAACCTGCGCTGGCGTAGCTCCCTCTGGAGTAGCAAGCATGGCCCACGCCATGGTTTGATGACGAGCATCGGCCCAGACAAAGTCTGCAATACGGTCTTGATACTCTCGCACTAAAGACAAGTTTGTTGCCATAGCACTTAAGAGCTCAAGCTCTGAGTTAACCTGCCTGCGATCTTCTGCGGAGAGACCCTGTGAGCCTCGTGGCTCATACATATCAGCAGAAACACTATACGATGAAGGATCGTCATATGGCGGAACCTCATCATACGGTGGAACATCATCGTATGAAGGACCCTCGACATAAGCTGGAGTTTTAGCAGCTGAGTTATATGAAGAGGTGTGGGCATTCTTCTGAGGCTGTTTGCGCACCATCTTTGAAGTGCGCGAATCTGCCACGTCATCTTGAATAGGCGCGACCTTAATTGCGCGCTTTGCTTCCTCGACATCAATATGAAGCAAATCGGACACACGAAGTGCATACTCGCTCAGCAGCACCGATGTCTTGAGCGGAGCCAACAGAGATGCTAAAGCCTCAAGCGCTTTGACTCGACCACCGGGTACAGATAAGTCAAACCGAGCTGTTGTGGCATCAAAGACAAAGTCCATAAGCGGACGAGCTGCATCTAAGATAGGACGTAGCTTATCTGCACCTGATTCGGCGAGAAACTCCATGGGGTCCTGATTATTTGGCAAAACAACACAGAGAAACGCAGCGGTTGTTTTATCGATAAATTTAATAGCACGTGCTGCGGCGTGTTGACCTGCGGCATCACCATCAAACATGCAAATAATTTTGCGAGCACGCTGGCGATCAATGAGTTTGACGTGCTCAGACGTAAATGCGGTGCCTAGAGCTGCCACAGTGTTGGTAAAACCAGCCTCGTGCATGGCTATAACGTCAGTGTAGCCCTCGCAAATAATGGCCTCGGACTGGGCAGCAATAGTCTCTTTTGCAACATCATAGGCAAAGAGGTGCTTACCTTTATTGAAGACAGAAGTGTCCCTGGTATTAAGGTACTTAGGAGCGTTTTCTACCTTTTTAGTAATTCGACCGCCAAAAGCAATAGTTCTTCCCTGCTCATCATGAATAGGAAACATCACACGATCATAGAACCAGTCGCTGATGCGACCATTACGCTCGACAGCAAGGTTTGCAGCAATCATCTCTTGCGTGGTGTAGCCACATTTACGCAAGTGTGCTACAAGCGCACCTCTGCCAGGAGCATATCCCAGCTTCCAGCGCTTGCAGACAGCCGCACCAAATCCGCGACCAGAGAGATATGCACGCGCCGCCTCAGGGCCTTCTCCCCTTCCGCGCATAAGCATGGAGTGGAAGTAATTCTCGGCTTCGGTAAGACACTCAATTAAGCGATTCTTGCGAGGACCCTTAGAAACATGGGCCTCTTCTGAAAGGGTAATTCCGGCTTTATCGGCAAGATATCTGATAGCGTCAGGAAAATCTAGATTTTCTCGCTTCATGACATAGCTAAAGACGTCTCCACCTTCGGAGCAAGCGCCAAAGCAGTGCCAGAGACCCGTAGAAGGATTTATCTTGAATGATGGGCTTTTTTCTTGGTGGAAAGGACAGCATCCCCAATAGTCCTGACCTCGGGGTTTTAGCTCAACTGTCTCGGAAACAAGCGTGACAAAATCTGTGGCTTGTCTTACGCGCTCTTTATCTTCGTCAGTTATCATCTTCCACCTCCCCGCTTCCTAAGTTATATGAAGTCGTACCCAGATTCTGGGCTACCCAATCTATATTTCCACGAACGGCACACTTGAGCTCTTCAAGTGAATCAAATTTTTTAGATTCCCTCAGTCTCTTCACAAATACCGTTTGAACCTGCGAATCATATAAGTTGCCACTAAAACCTAGGAGGTTAGCTTCAAGTAAAGGTCCTGTTTGAGACTGAAATGACGGAGCTTTTCCCACATTAACCGCAGCGGGCCATGCTGTTGCGCCATGAACCACATAGCACGCATACACACCATCTTGAGGAATGCAATCACGCAGGTCAAGCGAAACATTTGCAGTTGGAAAACCAAAACCAGTACCCTGGCCTCGGCCGTGTTTGACTACGCCACTCACAAAGTGCCAGCGGCCCAACAGGCTTGCTGCTTTCTCAACTTTACCCTGCTCGAGCAAGTCCCTAATGCGAGTTGCAGAGATTTTCTGTCCACCTGAGCAAAAGAGCTCATGGGCGTGAACTGCAAAGCCATGCTTATGCCCAAGTGAGGTTAGCAACGCGCTTCCTTCAGCTCCTTGTGCGCCCAAGCCAAAGTCAGAACCCACATGAACAGACACAGCCGAAACACTTGGAAGTAGCTTGTCCTCAACGTATTGCGTAGCGCTCAATGCCGCAAACTCGCGGGTAAAGTGATGCACCAGAATGCCATCCACTCCCCACGCGGCAAGCGCGCGAAGCCTATCTTCTCCCGAGAGCAAACGTCGAGGAGAGTCATCAAACAGCACCTCAACAGGATCGGGCAGAAATGTCACAGCAACAAGTGGCACATTGCGAGCCGCAGCGTCTTTCTTTGCACTGGCGAGAAGCCCTTGGTGGCCCTCATGAAGTCCGTCGAAGACACCAAGCACGCACACGCAAGGTTGCTTGTAGCAGTCAGAACGCAATGTATAGAAGTCGGCATCACCAAGCTCACGTGGAGCTGGCAAACGGCTTTCATACAAAACGGATTCTCTTATGCGTTTTACCTTGTTCAACGCGCGTCCTTACTTACACAAAATACCTTGAGAAAAGTTAGTCTGACAAACAAGACAAGAGCCCTGCCTTGACCAAATTCCTACAAGAGCTTCATTCCACACAAGGCTGACCAGCGAGTTATTGGAAATTTCAGAGAAATCTTCCGGAATACCAAAACGTTTTCCGACCTCAACACACTTGTATTCTGCTGCAGTCAACCTGTGCACAGGGTATCCCAGAACCTCAGTTGGATTGAGACGTTTAGCTTCAAGCATCTGAGCTGGGCTTTGTTCAAGCTCTTCTAATAAAGCGCAGCTACCAAGCGTGATTGGACCAGAGAAGGTCCTTCTCAGGCCACTAATATGAGCCTCTGTTCCAAGAGACTGACCAAGGTCTCGAGCAATACTTCTAATGTAGGTGCCTTTTGAAACGTCAAACGCAACCGTCCATACCAGTGATTCATCCGTAGTAGAAGGTTTGCGCACTGCCAAAAGCGTTGCGTCGTAAATAGAGACTCTACGAGCTGCAAGCTCTGGCGTCTTACCTTCACGAACAAGCTGATAGGCACGCTTGCCATCAACTGAGATTGCAGAAACTGCAGGTGGAAGCTGGTCTACCGTACCCACCAGCCTTGCGCATGCAGCGCGAGCAAACTCTTCATCGCACAGATTTTCTGGGACAGCAGCAGTGGCTACGACCTGACCGTCTGCATCATCGGTTGAGGTACGAGCCCCAAACGAAATGTCGGCTACATATCCCTTACGGTCAAGCGTCAGGAGGCCCAACAGCTTTGTAGCAAGTCCAATGCCCACTACCAACACGCCACTTGCATTAGGATCCAAAGTGCCTGCGTGTCCCACGCGTTTCTCGCCAAATGCACGGCGAACGCGAGAAACCACGTCATGGCTGGTCAGCCCAAGCGGTTTGTCAACAGCAATAAGTGCGTTAATTCCACTAGCTCCTCGCT
The DNA here is from genome assembly GCF_057237245.1 of Lancefieldella sp. Taxonomy (NCBI): domain Bacteria; kingdom Bacillati; phylum Actinomycetota; class Coriobacteriia; order Coriobacteriales; family Atopobiaceae; genus Lancefieldella; species Lancefieldella sp. Next base: position 60,108 of record NZ_DBHHJM010000002.1, on the reverse strand, counting down.
TCACCTATGACTCCTTGTCAAGCGCGAGAAGATCGATGAGCAGAGGGACTATCTGGGTAAACACATCGTCAATGGTGCCTTCAGCGGTAAAGCCGGCAGCTGCAGTGTGTCCGCCGCCACCCATTTGACGAGCTACGCCAGAAATATCTAGCTGAGATTTGGAACGCAAGTTGCCGCGAACTTTTCCGCCAGCAACCTCTTTGAGGAAGAGAGCAATCTCTGTTCCCTCAACACAGCGCACAACATCTACCAGGCCATCCATCTCTGCTAGAGGAACACCTGATGCAGAAAGATCTGCGGTAGTAACGTAGCTATAGGCAACACGACCCTCACCAAAGGTGCGAATACGACCCATAACCTTTGCGGCAAGATGAAGATAGGCCAAGCGATCACTCTGGTAGACATGGAGCGCAATCTGAGATGGAGAAGCACCTGCTTCTACCAGCAAACTTGCTACCTCAAAAGCCTCGCCGTCAGCGTTTTGATACTGGAAACGACCAGTATCAGTTACCAGCGCACACATAAGGCATTGTGCCTCAGATGGAATAAGTTCTGCGCCTAAATGACAGGCAAACTCGGTGATAATGACGCCAGTTGCCGCCGCATCAGGACGCACGAGTCCTGCATTCCAATACACGTTGTTATAAGGGTGATGGTCAAGCACTGCTACCGTCTTGGAGCGCTCCATCAGCGCTTCTGCATCAGCCAAACGACCTGCAGTAGAAAGATCTACGCAGATAAAAAGATCTGGAGTTCCCTCGTACTTATTTGCAGGGACAAAGCTCTCAGTACCATCAAGAAACTTGTAAATGCGTGGTACTTCCCCATCAGCATCTGCCAAAAGATTGGTGACAGTTTTGCTAGGCCATCTTCTCTGAATAATGGAAGAAAGTGCTAATCCAGAGCCAATCGCATCTCCATCAGGAGAAGTATGTGCGCAAACAACGATTGACGAGGCCTGCTCAATCAGAGCTATAACCTCGTCAAACTCTGGACGACTGACTTTTGTATTCAGTGACGTCACTTACTTACGCCTCCTCGTCAGAATTCTCTTCATCAGAAGCTAGAGGGTATCCAAACTCGTCTTTCTCAACACCAAGCGTTGGTGGAACAACCTCAAGGGCTTGAGCAATACGCTCAGCCTCATCGGTAGTAGTATCAATTTTGAAATCAAGCTCAGGGGTTACACGCCAGTTCAGCGCGTGGCCCAAAAGCGAGCGAATCCTACCCTTAGCACGCTTAAGAGCTGCAAGGACCTTATCGTAGCGATCAGGCTCACAGCTTACATAGGCGCGCATAAAGGACTTATCAACCGAGACCTCGCAGCTTGTGATAGTCACAAGCTGGAGATCAGGGTCGGAAATTTCAAACAAAAGGATCCAGCTGAGCTTTTCTCGAGCAATCTCATTAGTACGACGAGAAAACTGATTCTGTTTCATGCTGTCCCTTCTTACTCGGTACGAGCCACCTGCTCAATGCGATAGCCCTCGAGCTGGTCTCCAGGCTTGATGTCCTGGAAGTTCTCAAGGCCAATACCGCATTCGTAGCCGGATTTAACGCTCTTAACGTCGTCTTTGAAGCGCCTGAGCGATGCAATCTTTCCATCGTAGACAACAAAGCCGTCACGGATGAGGCGGATGTTATCGTCGCGAGAAATCTCGCCCTCCGAAATCATGCAGCCGGCAGCAATACCAACCTTAGGTACCTTGAAGGTATCGCGAACTTCAGCAACGCCGGTCTGGACTTCCTGCTCAGTTGGCTTAAGCATACCAATACGAGCTGCGTCAATCTCTTCGATTGCCTTGTAGATAACGCTATACGTTCTAATCTCAACACCTACGCGCTCTGCAGCAAGCTTAGCCTTTGCATCTGGACGGACGCCAAAGCCAATGATAATTGCGTTGGATGCGTCAGCGAGAACAACGTCTGTCTCGGTAATGCCACCAACAGCAGAGTGGATGGTGCTGATACGAACCTCGGACTGATCCATCTTGTCCAGAGAATCCTGGAGAGCCTCGATGGAGCCCTGAACGTCAGCCTTGATGATGAGGTTGAGCTCCTTGACGTCACGGTCAGCCATGGTGTCAAAGAGGTTCTCGAGGGTGACGTGCTTAACACGGTTCTGCTCTTCAATACGAGCCTTAAGAGCACGCTGATCAGCAAGCTCACGAGCATCGCGCTCCTCCTGGAAGACGCGGAACTCATCGCCTGCGCCAGGAACGGTTTGCAGACCAAGAATCTCAACTGCATCAGAAGGACCAGCGGTAGTAACTGCGTTGCCCTTAGGATCAAGCATGGCACGGACGCGTCCAAATGCCATACCAGCAACAAGAGCGTCGCCGATGTGGAGCGTACCGCGTGTAACCAGAACAGTAGCAACAGAGCCGCGACCACGGTCAAGCTTAGCCTCAAGAACGTTACCAGATGCAAAGGTGTCTGGATTGGCCTTCAGCTCAAGGACATCTGCCTGCAAAAGAATGGTCTCGAGAAGATCATCGATGCCCAAATTCTGCTTAGCGGAAATGTCAACAAACATGTTCTGTCCGCCCCACTCCTCAGGAATAACACCGTACTCGGTGAGCTCCTGACGAACACGGGTAGGATCCGCACCTGGCTTATCAATCTTGTTAACAGCAACAACAATTGGAACGCCAGCAGCCTTTGCGTGGTTGATAGACTCAATGGTCTGAGGCATAACGCCGTCGTCTGCAGCAACAATCAAGATGACAATATCGGTAACCTTTGCACCACGAGCACGCATAGCGGTAAAGGTCTCGTGACCTGGGGTATCAATGAAGGTAATCTCACGGCCGTTAATGGTGACCTGAGAAGCACCGATTGCCTGTGTAATACCACCAGCCTCACCAGCTGCAACGCCGGTGTGACGGATTGCGTCCAGGAGTGATGTCTTACCGTGGTCAACGTGACCCATGACGGTAACTACTGGAGGACGTGGCTTCAAATCCTTAGGATCATCGTAGAAGGTGAAGGAATTCTCCTCCTCCTTGGACATGATCTTAATCTGGCGACCAAGGTCATCAGCAACAATCTCAATAAGCTCATCAGACATGGTCTCGGTGAGCGTCAGAGGATTGCCAAGCAGGAACAGGCGCTTAATGATGTCATTTGCAGGAACGCCAAGAAGTTCAGCAAGTTCAGAGACAGTAGAACCCTGAGGGACCTTTACAGTATCAAGCTGGGAAATATCCTGGTCGTTTGCAAGTGCTTCCTCAATACGCTGCTCCATAGCAGCCTCTGCAGCCTGCTTCTGACGACGCTCTTTGCGCTTTTTACGGCGACCAGTGGACTCACGGCTTGCCTCTTCAATAGCAACGCGAGCCTCATCTAAAACGCGGCTTCTGTTGTAAGCCTCAGCCTCACGCGCCATGCGGCTATAACGGTCTTCTCCGTCATCTCCACCGCGACGATTCTTCTTGCGCTTACCATTTGGACGCTCGTCAGACATGGAGGCGTCATCGCGCTCATTCTTGAAGTTATGACGAGAAGGAGCACCACTTGCCTCGCTTGCATTAGCGCGAGCGTGATTTCTTGGTCCCTTCTCGGCCTTCTTCTGAGCAGCGGACTCTGCAGCCTGCTGTTTCAAAACCTCTTCCTGCTGAGCAATCTGATCAAGCAGGTTATTGAAGGAAGGAGCAGCCTTAGGAGCAGTGTCTTTTACGCGATTACGCTCAGCCTCTTCGGCCTCAAGACGCTTCTTCTCCTCCTCAGCGCGGCGGCGCTCCTCTTCTTTCTTGCGAGCAGCCTCCTCTTTTGCGCGCTTCTTCTCTTCTTCAGCACGCTCAGCTTCACGCCTTGCCTCTGCAGCAAGTCGCTCAGCCTCTGCTGCCTCTGCAGCAGCCTTTGCCTCTTTGGCAGCAGCCTCTTCCTCAGCAGCCTTTTGAGCTGCGATTTCAGCGGCACGAGCCTCCATAATAGGCTGGAGTTTCTTACGAACAATAGAGATATATGCATCTTCAAGCGTAGAAGAAGCAGACTTTGCAGGAATCTTCATGTCCGCAAGGTGCTCGAGCAATTCCTTGCTCTGCATACCATATTCTTTGGCAAGGTCATGTACACGCATTTTTGCCATATATGAAAACCTTCCGGTTGACGGGATAGTTACAGGTAGTTGACTAGATCAGTGAGTCTGGATCAGAAGAAATCTCTGCATTCTCCATGTCATCATGAATGCCACAGAAATCAGAACCAGGTCTTGCCATATTGCGGCAAGGAGTTCCGTTAGGGCTCACATACTTGCAACGATGAGCAATCTCTTCCTCGTCAACAGTCTCTTCAACAACCTCAGGAAGGTTGTTCAGAATGCTTGCAGCAAGGGACTCGTTCTTGATGTCAATATGAAGACCAGTTAGGCGAGCAGCAAGGCGAGCATTCTGGCCCTCTTTACCAATTGCCAAAGACAGCTGATCATCAGGAACAATAACAGTTGCGTGTCCCGTAGCGCCATCAACAATAACGCGAGAAACACGTGCAGGTGAAAGTGCAGACGCAACGCAACGAGCGGCATCGTCAAACCAAGGCACAACGTCAACGCGCTCTCCACGGAGCTCAGAAACTACGGTGCGAACACGGCTGCCCTTAGGACCAACGCAAGCACCAACTGGATCAAGGCGCTCGTCAACGGAAGAAACAGCAATCTTGGAACGAACGCCAGCCTCACGAGCAATAGAGCGGATGCTTACAACACCGTCATAAACCTCTGGAACCTCAAGCTCAAAGAGACGACGGATAAGATCTGGATGGGTACGAGAAACAACAATTGGTGGACGCTGACGCTCACCACGAACTGCTGGCTGAGTTGCATTAGGATCGCGAACGTCTACGATAATTGCTTTAATGCGCTGGTTGTGAAGGTAACGCTCGCCTGCTGGACGCTCATCGCGCTCATCAGGGAAACGGCGCTGATCAAAGTGTGGAAGCTCTGCCTCAACACCCTCACGAATCTTAATGATGGTGAAATCAGGAGTGGACTGAAGAACAGTACCAGTGATGATGTCACCAATGCGGCCACGGAACTCATCATAAATCTGAGCACGGGCGGCATTGCGCACAAGGGTCTTAATCTCTGCCTTAGCATGCTGTGCAGCAATACGGCTGGTATCTGGAGGAGTTACGTCTACCTCGTCAAACTCAGTGTACTCACCAGTCTCCTCATCTGGCTCACCCTTAGGGACAAGCTCATAGACGTAGACACGACCAGTAGCCCTATCAATGGTGACACGGGCGCCAAAATCAAGATGGAGGACGTCAGCATAGCTTTTTGCCAGAGACTGCTCCAAACGATCCAGAAGATACAACTCATCGATGTGCTTCTCCTGGCAAAGCAACATCAAAGCTTCCATCATTTCAGATGCCATGAATAATCCTCTCTATCTACTTCTTGGCTGAGGCCGAGAAATCAAAAACTGGTTTAATAACGCACTTCTTTAACTCAGACAAATCAACAGTACAGACCTCATCTTCTGTCTGGATTGAGATAGTTGTACCCTCAATGCCCAAGAGTTTGCCGGTAAATTTACGGCGTCCCTCTGTGGCGGTAGTCTGAAGCTGAATCTCTTCTCCTGCAAAGCGCTCAAAGTCTTTTGCGCGGCGAAGCGGACGAGCCATTCCTGGAGAAGAAACCTCCAAGGTAAATGATGCTGGGAATGGATCAAGCTCATCTATGGTCTCTGAGATCCATGATGTTTCTTGAGCAACTTCATCAAGAGAAATGGTCTCTGCTGTCTCATCATCATGGTCAATTCTTACTCTGACCACAGGATTCTTAGAAGAACCAACAATCTCAACATCAACAATATCAATGTGGTGATTGAGTGCAGCCTGCTCTAGTGCGGACAAGATTTTCTGTGTTGCACCTTCGTTTTGCATTTGACCTCCTCATCTACATACAGAAAGGAAGCGGGGTCAAAACTCAACCCCACTTCCAACTAATAACAACTACGTTTAGAGATATCTTACGAGATAAAGGACTTCTCGTCAAGTGTTTTTGCTGTTAGGCAACGATATTCACAAGTCGACCCTTAACAACAATGACTTTTCTAATCTCTTTACCCTCAAGCTGATCAGCAATTGCCTCAGTTGCGGCTGCAGTGAGCTCTTCCTCAGAAGCATCGGCAGAGACCTCAATGCGAGCGCGGACCTTACCCTTAAGCTGAACAGCAATTTCAACGGTATTGCTCTTTGCCTGCTCTGGGTCAAACTCTGGCCAAGGCTGGTGATAGACAGGTGTGTCTTTACCCAGAGCCTCGTGGCTGAGCTCCTCAGCCCAGTGAGGAATAATTGGAGCCAGCATGGCAACAACATCATTTGCAACCTTATAGCAAAGTGCAGCATCTCTAGACTCTGCAGGAACCTCGTTGATATAGGCGCTTGCTGCATTAACCAGCTCCATGACTGCAGAAATAGCAGTGTTGAACTGGCCCTTGTCAAACTCAGTGGTGCAGCGGATTCCCATAGCGTTGAGGACGCGATTAAGCTCAAGTGACTTTGCGTCCAAAGTGGTGTGGTCGAGTACGGCAGAAGTATCAGCGGTGCGAGAGAGTTCCCAAACCACACGCCACGCACGCTTGATAAAGCGGTTTGCACCTGCAACGACCTTCTCGTCCCAGTCAAAATCCTTCTCTGGTGGAGCAACAAAGAGAATGGCAAGACGCATCGTATCTGCACCATAAGGCTCAATGACAGAGCTTGGAGGCACAACGTTACCCTTTGACTTTGACATGGTGTCGCCGTGCTCATCCTTGACCATGCCCTGGGTCATCAGGTTCTTAAATGGCTCGTCAATAGCAATCATGCCCAGGTCACGAAGGACTTTAGTAAAGAAACGAGAATACAGAAGGTGCAGAATTGCGTGCTCAATGCCACCAATGTAGTTATCTACCGGCATCCAGCGATCCACTGATTCTTTAGAGAAAGGAAGTTCGGTGTTGTGTGGATCGCAGTAGCGCAGATAATACCAGCTAGAGCAGGTGAAAGTGTCCATGGTATCAGTGATACGCTTGGCGGGCTTGCCGCACTTTGGACAGGTGGTCTCTACAAACTCCTTGCACTCTGCAAGAGTGTCGCCTGCTGCCAGGTCAAGATTGTCTGGAAGCGTAACAGGGAGCTGATCATAAGGAACTGGGACGTCACCGCAGCAATCGCAGTGAATCATTGGAATTGGATTGCCCCAATAACGCTGCCTTGAGATGAGCCAGTCACGAAGGCGGAACTGAACAGTTCTACGTCCAACGTTGTGCTCAGTCAGATAGGCAACAACAGCCTCTTCTGCCTCGGAATGCTTACCACCACGAAGTCCAGTGAAAGGACCGGACTGGACAAGAATACCAACGGTATCCATTGGACCGTCCCAGTCAACGGAGGTTACCTTGTACTCGGAAACTCCCTTGAGCTCCTCGTAGATATCAGTTCCCTCTTCGCAAATGATAGGAACAATAGGCAGGTCATACTTCTTAGCAAAGTCAAAGTCGCGCTTATCGCCTGATGGAACACCCATAACGGCGCCAGTACCATAGTCGAGAAGGACGTAGTCAGCAACCCAAATTGGTACGGTCTGACCGGTGACTGGGTTAATTGCGTAACGGCCTGTGAATACACCGTGTTTCTCGCGGTCTGTTCCCTGGCGATCAATGGAAGAAACCTTTACAGCCTCCTCGTGAAGGGCGTCAAAGGCAGCCTTGTACTCTGAATCCTCTACCAGCTCAGCAGCAAGCTTGGACTCTGGTGGAAGCAGCATGAAGGTGCAGCCGTAGATGGTGTCTGCACGAGTGGTAAAGACAGTCATCTTAGTATCGGTTGGTGTGACACCATCGGTATCTGCCAGGGTAAAGTCAATTTCTGCGCCTTCGGAGCGTCCAATCCAGTTAGCCTGCATAGCACGAACACGCTCTGGCCAGCCCTCAAGCTGGTCAAGGTCATCAAGAAGCTCCTGCGCGTAATCAGTGATGCGCAGGTACCACTGAGAGAGCTCACGCTTCTCTGGAACCGCACCACAGCGCCAGCACTTACCGTTAACTACCTGCTCGTTTGCAAGAACAGTTTTATCGTTAGGACACCAGTTAACTGGGCTTGTTGCACGATATACCAGGCCCTTCTCAAGCATCTTGAGGAAGATCCACTGACCCCATTTGTAGTACTCAGGGTCGCAGGTGTTAAACATGCGGTCTTTGTCGTAAGCAAAGCCCATGCGGAACATGGTCTTTACAGCCTGGTCAATATTTTTATGAGTCCACACAGAAGGCTGAGTATTGTGCTTAATAGCAGCGTTTTCTGCAGGAAGACCAAAAGCGTCAAAGCCCATTGGATGCAAAACGTCAAAGCCACGCATACGAGCCTGACGAGCCATAGCATCGCCAATGGTGTAGTTACGAGCGTGACCCATGTGAAGATCGCCCGAAGGATAAGGGAACATCTCTAGAACGTATTTTTTAGGCCTTGAGCTGTCTTCTTCTGTCTTGTAAAGGTTCTGCTCTTCCCAGACACGCTGCCACTTAGTTTCAATAGCCTCAGCATCGTAAGCAGGAAAATCACCTGTATCGGATACGTTCTGTACTTCCTCGTTTTCCACGAGTTCCCCTTTCTTATAGCGATGCGTCACCAAGCAAAATACTTGGTGACGCTCGTAGTCCATACATCCTGTGAGTTATGAACGGAAATTGTAGCTGACCTGCTGGTTTGAATCTTTCAGCAAGACGTCGTGTGCGCCGCCCTCAACAATTGAAGTTGAAGAGACAAGTGTAATCTTTGCCTTATCGCGAAGCTCAGGAATATCAAGAGCACCGCAGTTGCACATGGTGGACTTGACCTTCAAAAGCGATGCATCAACGCCATCCTTCAAAGGACCCGCGTATGGAACGTAAGAATCAACGCCCTCAACAAAGGAAAGACCGCGCTTGTTGCCGCCAAGGTCGTAGCGTTGCCAGTTACGAGCACGCGCAGAACCCTCGCCCCAGTATTCCTTCATGTAAGAGCCGTTAACAATAACGCGGTCAGAAGGACTCTCATCAAAGCGAGCAAAGTAACGACCAAGCATCATGAAGTCAGAACCCATAGCAAGAGCCAAAGTCATGTGATAGTCGTAGACAATTCCACCGTCAGAGCAGATTGGAATATAGATGCCAGTCTCCTCAAAGTACTCATCACGAGCACGAGCAACATCAATGACAGAGGTTGCCTGACCACGACCAATGCCCTTCTGCTCACGAGTGATGCAGATAGAACCGCCGCCGATACCAATCTTGATAAAGTCAGCGCCAGCCTCTGCCAAGAAGCGGAAGCCCTCAGCATCTACAACGTTACCTGCGCCAATCTTGACGGAATCACCGTAAGTTGCACGAACCCACTCAAGCGTGCGCTTCTGCCACTCGGAATAACCCTCAGAAGAGTCAATGCATAAAACATCAGCGCCTGCATCAACAAGCAGAGGTACGCGGGTCTCATAGTCACGAGTATTAATACCAGCGCCAACCATGTAGCGCTTAGAGTCGTCAAGAAGCTCATCTGGAGCAGACTTGTGGGAATCATAATCCTTGCGGAATACAAGGCTGACCAGGTGACCGTTCTTATCGACAATAGGAAGGGTGTTGAGCTTATTGTCCCAAATAAGGTCATTTGCCTCTTTAAGGGTGGTATCCTCAGCTGCGGTAATAAGCTTATCAGCTGGGGTCATAAACTCAGAAACCAGCTTAGAGCGATCATCGCGAGAAGGACGATAGTCACGAGAGGTAACAATACCTACGAGCTTACCGCGAGAAGTGCCGTCATCAGTGACAGGCATGGTGGAGTGACCAGTCTTCTCTTTAAGATCAAGCACGTCACCAAGGGTCATCTCTGGAGTAAGGGTTGAGTCAGAAACAACAAAGCCTGCCTTGTAGCTCTTTACTTCGCGAACCATCTGAGCCTCATCCTCAGCGGACTGAGAACCATAAATAAAGGCAATGCCGCCCTGCTGGGCTAAGGCAATTGCCAGACGAGGACCAGAAACTGACTGCATTACTGCAGACACCATAGGAATGTTGAGCTCAATTGCGCTTTTCTCGCCACGTTTAAACTTAACAAGAGGAGTCTTCAAAGAAACATTTGCAGGGATATTCTCAGCTGATGAATAGCCAGGAACCAAAAGGTACTCAGAAAATGTGTGTGATTCGCCTTCGAAGAACTTTGCCATTGTTTTTGGCTCCCTCCTGACCTACCGGTCATGCTCAACGTGTTTTGGCATTGTACCACCAGTGGAGTTAATTATTTAATTTGAACTCCCACTTGAAGCAATAACATCCTCAAAGTTAACAGCAATGTCATGTTTTGTAGGAACCCACTCAACCTTTTTGAACAAAGCCGCAACGGTAATAGGGATATACGTCATCATAAAAATAGGGAACGTGAAGAGATTGGTAAAAATACGCCATTTCTTCTTTACATGGAAATGCTTGTACTCCGAGATGGTGGTAATAAGCGCCAGAATAAAGAAGACCACATACATCGAGAAGACCGTCATGACCAAAGATCCCACACTCATAGCAATCTCTGCGTCAGTAGCAACGAAGCCGTGGCTCAAATAGCCAACTAGCATGTAAGTACCATTAATAAAGGCTGAAAGCAGTGTCAAAATCATGCCTGGCGCAATAGTCATGAGCATATCGTATGAAGCAAACTGACCCTTAAAAATACCCTTAATAAGATCAAAACCATACGAGAAGAACACCTGGTAAAAGCCTTTTGTCCAACGCATACGCTGTGTCCACGATGCCTTGAAGGTCAAAGGCTGCTCATCAAAGAATTCTGCAGGTGCATAGCCAATTTGAATATTGTGAGCGCTGCAGAAGGTGGAGAATTGAATATCCTCGGTGAGGGTGTGGAAATCCCATCCATGCATACCTTTAATAATGCGAGAAGAAACCATCCAGCCGGAACCAGAAACAGCGCAGCTAGTGCCCATCATCATACGAGCGTTATTCAAGAACTTTGCCTCGCGCATAAACCAGGTTGCGTATGCAGAGCTTACCCAGCTGGAATCAAAATTCTTTGAGTTTCTGTAGCTGGTACAGACAAGATATCCTGCATCAAAAGCCTGATTCATAATTTTTAAGTAGCTTGGAGAAACCAGGTTATCGGCGTCCATAATAATGAATGCCTCGTATTTGTCGCCGTACTCATTAAGGATGCGATCAAAGCCGTAATCCATAACCCAGCTCTTACCTTTACGAGCAAGGTCATTACGCTCCCATGTAATTGCTCCAGCTTTTCTCGCCTCTTCAGCTGTTTTATCGGTACAAGCATCTGCAACAACAAAGACATCCATCAGCTCTCGAGGATAATCCTGAGAAAGAATGGACCTGACAAGGTTGCCAATAACTGGCTCTTCATTGTGGGCAGCAATAAAGAAAGCATAGCGGTGCTGCTTTTTTGCCTTTGGAAGCTTTACCTCACCCTTAACTAAGACGCGAAGGATATACACAATCTGATAAAAATATGCGAGTGTAAAGAAAAGCCAGATAATAAAGTTAAAAACAACGATTGGAGTGATACCGAGTCTGTTAAATTGCAATGGCATATATCCCTACGCTCCAAACTCAAGGCAAATATGTTTTATCAGCCAAAACCTCTCGATAAACAATTACCTTACAATCTTAGCGCAACGAAAGGGTCAAAGCGCCCGTGCCTTTGAATCTATTTTTCTCCCACATCAACACACATACAATTGACACCATCTTGGATATCGAGAAGAACGTCTGCTTCTTGATCTAGTTCATCGGAGTGCATAATCACCACGACAGTCCGCCTACCTTTGAGGTTTGCGAGATATCTACAAAGCCTCTGAGCTGTTGGCGCATCTAAATTCTGTAGAGGTTCATCCAAAACAAGTGCCCCTTGTTTTCTGGATAGAGCTCTCAAAAGACCAATTTTTTGTCGCTCACCCAAAGAAACGGACTCCTCTTTTCCGTCAAAAGCATGCGTCTCAAGAGAGGAAAAATCGAGCAAGTTGTAAACCGCACGATCAATCTTTTCTCCAAACATATTGTCAGCAAGGCTTCCTTCTACAAGAGGTACCGGACGAGCAAAACGAGAACAGTCTTTAAGATCATCCGAAAGCTCTAAATCACCACTGAATAGCGATGGATCAGAGCAGCCTGCCAAAAGATCCACGAAAGAAGACTTACCTGAACCATTGGAACCTCTTACCACCACGAGAGATCCTTGTGGAATGCTGAGAGCTTGTGTATGGAAAAGTTCTGGTCCTTCTGGAGTAGCTAAAAGAGTCCCCTCTCCTATCTTTACAGCTGGTTTAAGTGAAGGGTTCCAAAGCTTCTCATAACCTGAAGGCTCTTGGGATTCTTTCTCGTGCTCAAGATAAACATCAATATCCGCTTTTGCAGCAAGATATGAGCTTTTAACAGAACAAACCGTATCAAGCGGTTCGCTCAATACTGACAAAATCAGATAGGCGGCTAAAATCTCTCCAACACTCATCTGACCTATAGAAAGCAGCATAACACCTGTAATTATGGCTACGACTTGCGTGAAATTTGAAAGCGCTGATGGAAGGCTCTTTGATAAAGCGCTGAAAAAACTACTTCTTTTTACATAGAGGAAATACTCATCATTAGCCGCCTCATAAGCATTTTCAAAATAGTTCTCTGCTCGTAGCATATTAATCGAGAACTTTTCCTCAATTATGCGCCTACCGATATCCAGCCAACCTTCTCGTTTTTTCATTGACTCGGTCAAAATCTCATTTGTTTTCTTGCTCGGATAATCAATAATCACCAAGTAAAAAGGGATATATAGCAAGACAAGCAAACCAATCCATAGATTTACCGTAAATGCCACAATTGCCAAAACAATAACTGCTAAAAGACCACCTAAAAATTCAACACTTACTGCAATTTGAACACCACTGAAGACAAAGGCTGCCATAGTGACTACATTGAGATAGTGTCCGGTTTTATTTTTTGAAAAAACACGAAGAGACATCTTTAAGAATTCCGATATCGCCACCTCAGAACTAGCAACCGCAGCTTCTAAATTGAGCTTTTGTGGAATCCAAACAGTGAGAAAAAAGCTTAAGCAAAGCGTTACAAGCGAAAGGAGCAACAACAGCCCTAGCTTTTGCCAAACACCGTCAACAACTTGCACATTAAGCATACTATCAATTAAATCGCCTGTAAAAATACCCAGCATCGCAACAGCAATATATCCAATTGCCAAACCAAGGGCAGATAGAAGCATATGTTTTCGTATAACAAATAAGTGAGAGAGACGTTTATTCATACTCATCATCTCCAAAACATTAATTACCTGCACTTGTAAAATAAACACTTAATGGACTCTTTAAGGTTAAAAGCGAATTTCTCGTATAAAATTGCGTTATCACCCTATAATTTGACGCAGGAAAATACCGTTGAAAGGCTGATTATGAGCGAAAAGCGACTAACTCAAGCACTTCAAAATATACTTGCCAATGGGAATTCTCTTGCTCAAGGTGACGCTTCAAATGTCATTTTGAGTGCACACTACGAAACAGAAGAGTCTGCTAACCCTCATATCAGAGGATTTTTTACACTCACTTCTGCTTTTGATTTAGCAAATTTAGGCCAATTTTCTACAAAACCTTATGGAGACGACATTGTGAGTCTCTCAATACTTGCTCGTAAAAACTATTTTGGAAGTTTTCTTTTCTTTCTAATGCCTTCATCAGAAGATTTCTTTACTTTTACTACAAACCTTATATCAAATAAAAATACACTGCCGCAAAATATTCATCCAGCTGATATTGAACAAATCTATACACTTTATACTCAAATAATCATTACCTATTCCGAGAGAAAACCAAATTGGGAAGCTATTGTTACTTCCTTGCTTATAACGCTTATTACCTGCCTTTCTCCTGATGCTCACTATACATTCACTCCAGGTAACACTAATGAGACGGTCGCTCTTATCCTTAATGAAATTACTGCTCATTCAGAAAGTATTACACTTGCTAAACTTTCAGAAAAATACTCATATACACCAACTTATCTCTCTGAACTTCTCAGACAAAAATGTGGCAAAACTTTTTCTGAACTTGTATTAGAACAAAGAATGGAACGAGCAAAAACGCTGTTAATTCATACCAAATTGCCTGTCTCTACTATTTCTTCAATGATTGGCTATGGTGGAACAACAGAGTTTTATAGGAAATTTAAAGATTACTTTTCTCTTACACCACGTGAAATGAGAAGCGAAACTTTTTAGTCATATTACAGCTGTGGACAAATCTCATCTCCTACAGAAGTCCTTCCCATAGACATAGTGCTTTGAGAAAGTAGGGCTTCTTGCAGGTCTTTTGGTAGTGTGTCTGCTACCACGATATTCTCGCCCGTAAAGGGGTGTTCAAACTGAACATGCCAGGAGTGTAAAAACTGCCTGTTAAGGCCAAGGTTAAGGCTTGTATCTTTTTTACCGTAGAGCTGATCGCCGACAACAGGATGGCCAATGTGGCGCATGTGAACTCTAATCTGGTGTGTGCGACCTGTATAGAGATGGCACTCAAGAAGCGAGTAACCCTCGCCTTTTCTACCCGCTTCAAAGCGCTCAAGCGTTCTAAAGGTGGTAATGGCCTCTCGTGCGCCAGGCGCGTCTGATACGGTCATTTTGAGACGGTCTCGCGTTGAGCGAGCAATGCCCGTTTCAATGGTGCCAGAATCGTGGGCAACATAGCCTTGTACCAGCACAATGTAGCGTCGGTCAAGCACGCGCAGCCTAATGAGGTCTTGAAGAGCCTTTTGCGCCTCGTCTGACTTTGCTGCCAGCATAAGACCAGACGTATCCATATCAAGACGATGCACAATACCAGGACGTTCTTCTCCCTGAAGCATTCCTAGGTGCTCGTAGCCACAGTGGGCTACCAGGGCATTTGCCAGGGTGTCATCAACGTGGCCAGGCGATGGATGGCAAACAAGGCCGATCTGCTTGGAGAGCACTATGAGGTACTGGTCCTCAAAGCGAATATCAAGGGGAATGTCTGGGTTTGGACGTAAAAGTCCCGTTTGAGGCTGTGCGTCTGGAAGAGACACTAAGAGTCTATCACCCAACATAAGTTTTTCTGACTTGGAGGTCGCCAGCGTAGCGTTGATGGTTACTCTTCCCTCTTCTACCAGCTTTGCACAGGCACTTCTTGAGGGAAGTGTATCTTGAGCAGAAAGGAACGCATCTAATCTGACGCCGTCCCCTTCTGGTCCAACTAGTATGTCAACGATACGCTCATTCATTGCCACTACCCTGCTGTTGCTTTTTGTCCCAGATTATCCAGTACACAAAAGCAAGAAGGATGCCACAGGTCACAAAGATATCCGCCACATTAAACACGGCAAAATTAACAAACGTTGTAGCAAAGAAATCAGTAACCTGACCATACAAAACACGGTCTATAGCGTTACCAATTCCGCCACCTGCGACGCCTCCCAAAAGCGCAATAAGCGGCAGCGGGAGGTTCTTCTCGCGAACTACAAAGCCCACAAGAGCGGCGATAACCACGGCAGTGAGAGCCACAAAAAAGAGAGCATTTCCAGAGCCCACAGAAAACGCTGCGCCGGTGTTACTTACGTGGAAGAACTCCATAACACCTGGGATAAAAGGTACTGCGGTTCCCTCTGGAATTGAGGTTCGTACCCAGAGCTTGGTTACCTGGTCAAGCACACAGGCAACAGCGCCCGCCCCGCAGAGAACTGCAAGGCGGGTCACTAGTGTGTGAGTTGTATGTTGCTGCTGGTCAGTGTTCATTTACGCAACAACGTCGTGGCAGCGGTGGCAAAGGTGATCCTCACCAAGCTCGCGATAGTTCCAGCAACGGTCGCAACGATCGCCGTTTGCAGGATAGACGCTTACGCTCAGCTCAGAACCTTCGGAGACGGTAACCTCAGAGCAGACAAATGCCTCAGCAAAGTCAAGGCCAGCGTGAGAAATGGATGCAGCCTGTTCAGCGGTAAGGGTAACCTCTGCACGAGTAGCCTGCGTGGTCTTCTCGGTAACAACACCTGCCTCAAGAGCGGTCTCGTATGCCTTAGTGTATGCGGCGCGAGCATCAACCAGTACCTGATATGCAGGAAGCAGGGCAGTGTACTCGTCAGCGCTCATAGGAGCCTTATACCAGTCGAGAAGGGCTGCGTACTTCTGACCGTCACGCATAGACTCTGGCAGGAACTGCATAGCCTCGTCGGTGGTGTAAACAAGAATTGGCTGCAGGTCATGAACAAGCATGGAGAGAATCTCTGCCCAAACAGTCTGAGCGCTTCTGCGTGTTGCAGAATCTGCAGCATCGCAGTACATACGGTCCTTAGTTGCGTTCAAATAACCGTTGGAAAGCTCAATGATGTAATCGTAGAGGGTACGGAAGACATTGTTGAAGCGATATCCCTCGTAAGCCTCAGTGACTGCAGCATGAACCTCGCACATACGTGCAAGAACAAGACGGTCGTACTCTTCAAGGTCCGCTACAGCAACTGCATCGGTAGCAGGATCAAACTGGCCCTCAAGCTCGCCAAGAAGGAAGCGCAGGGTGTTTCTGAACCTACGGTATGCATCGCCTACCTGGGAAAGAATGGCGTCATCGCAAGGAACGTCAGTTGAAGTGTCAACAGAAGCAACCCAAAGGCGTAGGACGTCTGCGCCACGCTCATCACAAACGGCATTTGGATCAATGACATTGCCCAGAGACTTACTCATCTTGCGTCCCTGGCCATCAAGCGTAAAGCCCTGTGAGACAACAGACTTGTAAGGAGCAACTCCGTAGGCTCCAACAGAAGTCATGAGAGAACTCATGAACCAACCACGGTGCTGGTCGGAGCCCTCAAGATACATATCAGCTGGGAACTTAAGGTTTGGACGGTGTTTGCAAACAGCAGTGTGAGAAACACCAGAATCCCACCAAACGTCCAAAATATCCTTGTTTGCCTTGAGATTGTGGCCGCCACACTTAGGACAGACGCAAGCGTCGCCTAAATAGGTCTTAGGATCGTCGGTAAACCAAGCATCAGAGCCCTTCTCTCGGAAAAGCGTGATGACAGCGTCAAGTGTCTGGTCATTGATAACGGTCTCGCCACAATCCTCGCAAGTGAAAGCAGGGATTGGAACACCCCAGTTGCGCTGCCTGGAAATGCACCAGTCAGGACGGCCTTCAACCATAGAACCAATACGCTTTACCGCGTTTGCAGGATAGAACTTAACCTTTGTAAGCTCCTCTGCTGCCTGCTGACGCAGACCAGTCTTATCCATGGAGACAAACCACTGGCTTGTTGCACGGAAGATAACAGGCTCTTTACAACGCCAGCAGTGTGGATAGCTGTGGGTAATCTCTTCTGCAAGAATGAGCGTTCCACGGTCTTTGAGCCACTGAACAATGACAGGATTAGCCTCATTGACCTCCATACCAGAGAAGGGGCCACCAGTGCCCTGACCGTCACCTTTGAAGAAGTGACCGTCATCATCAACAGGCATAGTCTGTGGAATATCAAAGCGAACACCAGCGTTATAGTCGTCTACACCGTGACCAGGCGCAGAGTGAACAACACCAGTACCGTCGTCAAGGGTGACGTACTCTGCATAGATAAACTTACCGGTGTTACCAAGATCGCCAAAGATTGGCTGCTTGTACTCATTGCCTGCAAGCTCAACGCCAGTCTTCTTCCAAGTATTACCTTCTGCGTCCTGAGCAAGCTTCCAATCGGTATAACCAAACTTGGCAGCAGCTTTCTCTGCAAGAGCCTCAGCAACAATCTCTACGTGTCCATCGGGAAGTTCAAGAGCAACATAGTTAGCCTCAGGGTGCAGAATAACTGCCTCATCAGCAGGCATTGTCCATGGAGTTGTAGTCCAGATGTCTACCCAAGTCTTACCTGCATAAGCCTCAAGACCCTCAGGAACAGTGGTTAGCTCAAAGCGAACAAAGATTGCAGTAGAGGTGACATCGTGATACTCAATCTCAGCCTCAGAGAGAGCAGTGTGGTCATGAGTACACCAGTGAACAGGCTTGGTACCTCTATACACAGAGCCCTTGTCGTAGATTGCCTTGAAGATCTCAACATCAGTTGCGTCGTAATCGTTGACGTAAGTGAGATAAGGGTTATCCCACTCGCCCAAAACACCAAGGCGCTTAAAGCCCTGACGCTGGGTATCTACCTGCTCAACTGCCATCTTGCGGCAAAGCTCACGGATCTTCTCGGTAGATAACTGATTGAACTTCTCAGTGCCAAGCATCTGCTCAACCTTGTGCTCGATTGGCTGACCATGGCAGTCCCAACCAGGAACATAAGGAGTCTGGAAGCCCTGCATAGCCTTATAGCGGTTGATGATGTCCTTGGAAATCTTATTCTGTGCGTGACCCAGGTGAATTGGACCGTTTGCATAAGGAGGTCCATCATGAAGGACAAACTTGTCATGTCCCTCATTCTTCTTCATCAGGAGTTCATAGACGTTGTTTTGGTCCCAATCAGCCAAACGCTGAGGCTCGTTCTGCGCAAGTGATGCGCGCATAGGAAAGCCTGTGTTTGGCAGGTTGGTGGTCTTTTTGTACTCGTTTGCCATCAAGCACAACCTTTCTGGGCACAAATAAAGCGCCCGTCCCTCACAGCTGGGACGAAGCGCCACAATACACTTCGTTGTAACCACCCAGCGACGGATTTGTCCGTTTACTCGGCTGGCCTGTCACGGCGACCATTTCCGGCAGCATCTACTAGTACAAAACCCTGTACGTTTGAACTGCAGCTCCGAGGTGATGTTCACACGGACGCAAATGCGGACTTCCACCAACTCCGCTCGCTTGAGATTTGCGCTACCCAGCTACTGTCCTCATCACAGCTTGTGTAAGTAATACTACCACGTCTTGCACTCATTGAACTAAGTAATACACACGCTTAAACCGTTTTTAACAAATTATGCGGAATCCAAATTTTAAATTTTTATAGAAATAAAAAAAGAAGAGTGGGTACAACAAACCTGATATCTAAGTGAGCTCATATCATATTTGAGCCAAACAGGTAAAGGGACGTGTATGGCAGATAACAATAACAAGCACCGTAGATCTATGTCGATGCTACTCTATATTGCAGTAGCCATCTTTGTATATCTCCTGCTTAGCAACACATTATTACCAGGGCTTTTGCGTCAACAGGTACAAACTGTCTCGTACAGTGAGTTCCTTAACAAGATTGACAACAATGAAGTTACCAAGGTAGACCTTAATACGGGCAGCAGAAACATTAGGTTCACAACTGGCTCTGGAGATTCCGAGAAGGTCTTTGAGACTACGCAGTTCCCTAATGATTCAACGCTAGTTCAGACACTTAGAGACCACAAAGTTGATTTCTCGGCTTCTATTCCTGACAACTCTACAAATATGCTGCTCTATGCCCTTATTCAGTATGGAATTCCTCTTGTCATCTTCTTGGGCATTGGCTACTTTATCAACCGATCCCTTAAACGCGCCATGGGTGACGATGGTCCTTCCATGAACTTTGGTGGCGGCTTTGGAGGTCTTGGCGGCAATCTTGGTCGCTCAAGTGCTAAAGAAATTAAGGGAGAAGACACAGGCATTACGTTTAAAGACGTTGCTGGCCAAGAAGAAGCTAAAGAGTCTATGCAAGAGATTGTTAGCTTCCTTAAGACTCCCGATAAGTACAAAGAGATTGGCGCTCGTTGCCCTCGTGGTGCCCTGCTTGTAGGCCCTCCAGGTACTGGTAAGACCCTCATTGCTAAGGCAGTTGCTGGTGAGGCAGGCGTTCCTTTCTTCCAGATTGCCGGCTCTGAGTTTGTTGAGATGTTTGTTGGACGCGGTGCTGCAAAAGTCCGTGACCTCTTCAAGCAAGCAAATGAAAAGGCTCCTTGCATCATCTTTATTGACGAGATTGATGCTGTTGGTAAGCGCCGTGATGCTTCTCTCAACTCCAACGATGAGCGTGAGCAAACCTTAAACCAACTGCTCTCTGAGATGGACGGCTTTGATAACCACAAGGGCATTGTTGTTCTTGCAGCAACCAACCGCCCTGAGACCTTGGACAAGGCACTTCTGCGTCCTGGCCGTTTTGACCGCCGTATTCCTGTTGAGCTTCCAGACCTTAAGGGTCGTGAGGCAGTTCTTCAGATTCACGCCAATGATGTAAAGATGGAGCCAGGCGTTGACCTCTCTATTATTGCTAAGTCCACACCAGGCGCATCCGGTGCAGACCTTGCAAACATCATCAACGAGGCAGCTCTTCGTGCTGTCCGCTTTGGTCGTCGTCGTGTTACCACTGAAGACCTTGCTGAGTCCGTTGACGTTGTTATTGCCGGCGCAAAGAAGAAGAACACTGTTCTTTCTGAGCACGAGAAGGACGTTGTGGCTTATCACGAGACCGGCCATGCAATTGTTGGTGCCATCCAGAAAAACGATGCTCCTGTTACCAAGATCACCATTGTTCCTCGTACTGGCGGAGCTCTTGGCTTTACCATGCAGGTTGAGGATGATGAGCGTTATCTGATGAGCAAGAGCCAAGCTATGGATGAGATTGCTGTTCTCTGTGGTGGACGCGCAGCTGAAGAACTTATCTTTGGCGAGATGACCAATGGCGCTTCCAACGATATTGAGCGTGCAACAGCAATTGCCCGCGCTATGGTTACGCAGTACGGCATGTCTGACAAACTTGGCATGGTTACCCTCAGCCAGCAGCAAAGCCGTTATCTTGGTGGTGGCTCTTCCCTCACCTGCTCTGAGGCAACCGCTGAAGAGATCGATGCTGAAGTTAGACGCATTGTTGAAGAGGGCCACCAGCGTGCACTCCAGACGCTTAAAGAGAACCGCTTCAAGCTGCATGAGATTGCTCACTACCTGCAGAAGAAGGAAACTATCACCGGCGAGGAGTTCATGAACATCCTTAAACGTGAGAATACCTTTGCACCAGTAGTTGAGAACACCAATGAGGAAGGCTCCTCTTCTTCAGCAGAGTAACTTTGTCTCATAAGTAAAATTAAACGGCCGCCTATTCTGAACTGCCTCCTATTTCTCGTGTCCAAGAAATGGGAGGCAGTTCACTCTCGTAGGTGGCCGTTTTTTGTGCCGTATGTAAAGGTTTCCTGCTCAAGTTATCGAGCAAAAAGTTCCCAAAATGCCACGGCAGATGACGCAGCAACATTAAGCGAGTCCACCTGATGAGACATGGGAATGATGGTGATAATGTCACAAGCCTCAATGGTTTTCTTATCAAGACCATAGCCTTCACTACCAAAGAATAGTGCAGCTTTTTTACCTTTTACCAGCTCTTTATTAAGAGGTACTGCAGAATCTGTGAGTGCAAGTGCACACGTAGTAAAAGAATGAGCTTTAAGCTTTTCAATAAGGTCCAGTGAAGTTATCTCTTCATCCAAACGAGTCCAAGGCACATTAAGAACCGTTCCCATAGAAACGCGCAGGACACGCCTTGAGAGGTTGTCGGCGCACTTAGCAGTCAAGATAACAGCATCTACATTGAGGGCCGCAGCTGACCTAAAGACAGCACCAACGTTGTTAACGTCTACTAAATCTTCTAGTACGGCAATATGCTTTGACGTGCTTAGAATCTCTTCTAGCGATGCACCTTGAGGTCTCCTCATGGCACAGAGCGCTCCTCTATTCATTTTGTAGCCAATAAGCTGTGTAAGCTGCTCATCTGGAAGAATGAAAATAGGAACGTCATCTGACAAAGGGTGGAACTTCTCGACAATTTGCAAAATATTATCTGTATGAGAAGTATTTGCAAGAAACGAGAGTGGCCTACAACCTGCAGATAGCGCAGTCTCAATCACAAAATGTGACTCGCAAATCATGACGCCGCGAGTTGGGTCAAGACGATTACGAAGCTGGTTATCAGTCAATCGAGCATACATATCAAGACGACTGTCGTCAGCTGAATCTAACTGAATAACCGGATATGTAGCCATAAATAACGTACCTCTCGCCTCTTGTTAGACAGTATTCTCTCACTCTTGAGGCAAGAGTAACGTCATGTATTCCTAGATTACTTCTCTAGCAGCTTTCTCTTGAGGAAGAAGCTTAGAGAAACCAGTGAGACAGAGGAGCAGACAAGTGTGCCCTGAAGCGCAACCTGAGAATAATCTGCAGTATCAGGAAGCTGTGACTTCTTCTGAGGTTGCTGAGGCTCCTCAGGAGTATGCGTCTCAGGTGTTTCTGGCGTAGTCTCAGGCTGCTTCACGTATACGTGAGTCCAATTTGCAGTAATGGCTGGCTGAGAAGTATCACTTGTTCCAATAACAAGATTGACTTTTAAATGCTGGTACGAATCAAAGTTATCTGGATCTGCAGATGTTGGGGTAAGCAGATATTCAATTCGATACTGACCAACAGGCAAGGTGTCATCTTGATATGAAGAATAAACAACATCCTTAAAGTGATTAGAGAAATAAATAGCATTGCCGTCGGCATCAACGACACGAGGTGTGCCATCTGGCATATAAGTCATATCGATAGTAAATTGACCATTCTCAAACAACTGAACATCGTAGGTATCATATCCAGGAGTCCTACTGATAACAATATCGCCATTGTGCGTAGCGGCACTAACAGGAAAAAGCTGTGTAATATCTTGCGATTGGATCTCAGTCATAAGACGAGCTGTTACGGCATCAATATCCAATACTCGCCTTGTACCTGCGTCAACCGTGTGATCATAGTTGTAAGAAGAGATGGTAGCAGGAGCATTCTGAAGACCAGCGTCAATAGGTTTTAAGGTAGTTCCAGTATCAGAGACATATGCGGTGTGCGCGAGAGTGTAGTAATACGTAATATGCGTCACATACGTAGTTGGACGCGCAACATTACCATCACCATCATAACCAGCAGAAATCGTATAAGAATCCACTTCTTTATGGTCAAGAATGTCATTACCTACTACCTCTGGAGCCTGGAATAGACCTTGCTTTTCAGTCTTATTTCCGTTGCTATCAACAAACGTTGTGAGATTACGATCAATATCAGATATACCCACGTGCATGGTATAGATGTAATAGAAGCCATGCTCTTGATCATACGAAAGCGTTTTTTCCAGCTTATACTGACCCATAGGCAAACTGGTATCAATAACAGCGGTATTATCTTGACCAACCGACCCTTGTGCCAGCTGACCATTAGCAATGTAAGAATTAACTCTGTCTCTGTGAGTCTGAATATCATTGTCTGAATCAAATTCAAACACCGGAAGCAAAATTCTACGATCAGTCACACCAGCAAGCTCTGGATGAGTCTGAATGTATGCATCTACAGCTGCATCATCTGTTGTATAGCTCAGTGAATCATCTGGCGAGAAAAGCGACAAGTTAAACTGATCTCTATCTAAATAAACAAAATCGCTTACCTTGCTATAGTTTGGATGAGAATCAGTGTTAACTGCCTCATAAGGCTTAACTTGCTCAAGAGTATCAAACGATGTTGAATCATTGCCAACAAGCGAAGCAAAATCAGAAGGAAGAAGCTCATACGATTTGACATCAGTATGCAGTAACAACTGATTAGTAGAATGAGAATTTGATTGGCTAGTTGAAGCAGTAGCTACAGCAATTTTAGGAAAAGCTGAAATGCATAAAAGAAGTACGGCAAGAGCAGTACAAACACATCTAATATTTTGCGTAGTACTATTGACTCTAGTTGATGACATACGCTATTACTCCCCCTGCAATTGAAAAATAATTATTTCTAAATGTCGTATATATTACTCCAGTTTTGTTCATCTCCTATAGAAAATAATTCCACGTAAGTTCCATAAAATATGTGGTGAATATGCACTACACTAAATGAATGTGTCTTTGACTCATTTGCTGAAAGTCTGTTTGTCAAAACACGCTGATTTTTGCTATGTAACTTCGTTTTTATAAGGAGTGCTCCTTGGCTAAGCACTTTGCAAAAAGCTCTGCTTCTCATACCGCTAACCTACAACCTCTTTCTTCAGAGGAAGCTACAGAGAAAGCGCCTTCTCTTAAAGACTCAGTACCAAGCCTTGGCGATACTGATATGTACGTTGCTCTCAATGAAGAGCAGGTAAAAGCCAATCAGCTTAATGATTCTTCACAATCAGCGGAAGCGCCAGAAGAGCGGGCAGATGATTTAACTGTCATTGCTCCCCTTGATAGCGCAGAGCTTGGAGAAAAAGAAGAGGCTCCCGTTGTTCACAAGAAACATCAGTGGTGGAAGATACCTGCTGCGCTCGTTGGTATTCTCGCTCTTGTGTATGTGGGTGGAGCAATCTTCTTTAACTTCTTCTTTATGCCTCAAACCAGCATTTATGGTAAGGACTACTCCTTAAAACCTGCTTCAGATTTACAAGCTTCTAGAGCAAACGAGGCCTCAAATTACTCCGTCCAAGTCTCTGGAAACGGCGTAGATTTAACCATCAAGGCATCTGACATTGATTTAACGTACGACGCAGCTGGATATGCTCATGATGCTATTAGCCAGCAGAATCCTTGGATGTGGCCACTGGAGATTACTCGTAGCAGGTCCCTAAGCCCACATGCAACCGCTTCGTATGATACAAGCAAGGCAGACGCACTCTTTAATCAAAGAATTGAGCAGGCAAAAGAATCTGCTCAAACTCTAGAGAACAATGGTATTACCTACGATAGCTCGGCTAAAAAGTTTATTTTTGCTGACGACGCTATTGCTACAAGGCTATCTCTTGAGGGTGTCCATAAAGATTTACAAACCGCTTTTGATAATCTGAGCACTACCGTACAGCTTGGCCCAGAAAGCCTCATGAGCGCAGAAGACCTTGATACTGCCTTGAAGACTGCTAATTCATATGTTGCTTCTGCGGTTGATTTGATGCTAGGAGATTCTGCTGCATATCAGCTTGATCAAGACACCATTGCTAGCTGGATTAAGTTTGATGAGAATCTCTCTATTTCATTTGATACAGACGCCATTACCAAATGGGTCAACGAGACACTTGCTCCTGCAGTAGATACTCGTGGAACTTCAAGAACATATAAGCGCTGGGATGGGAAAGAATTCACCACAAAGGCCGCTGGTGCATACGGTTGGGTTATTGATAATGACGCTGCTGTAAAAGCCATCTCTGACGGCCTGTCCGCTGGTCAGGCAACAAAGATTGAACTGCCTACAAAACAGTCGGCCGGTACATTTACTAAACAGGGCGAGCAGGACTGGGGCGGTCGTTATATTGACGTTGACCTTACCACTCAGCATGCTGTTCTTTATGGTGATGATGGCACAATTCTTTGGGAAGCTGACGTAGTAACTGGTATCCCAGACGGACATCACAACACTCCAGAAGGAGTCTGGTATATTACCAGCCACATTCGAGACGCTCGTCTTCTTGGTCCAAATGACGAGAATGGCAAACCAGGTTGGGATGCACACGTTGATTTCTGGCTTGGCGTAAAGGGTCAAGAAGTCGGCTTCCACAATGCTCCATGGAGAAGTGCGTTTGGTGGAAACATCTACAGAACTGGCGGCAGTCATGGCTGTATTAACCTAAGCTATGAAAATGCTCAAAAACTCTTTGATATTGCCAAAGACGGAGATCCAATTATCATCCACTACTAGGTTTTTCTTAGAGAATAATCACGCGCGCTTTAGAAAACAATTCTGAAGCGCGCATTTTTTGCCTTACAAAAGATCTACGACACGCTCTTTATTTGCCATAAAATCAAGATACTCTGAACCTAAGCGAGAAGTGATCAATGAACTGGCAGAAGGAAATTTGCTGGCTGCTTTATCAAAACCATAGTCTCCTGTGCCGTAATTAAATGTTGCAAGTATATTATCAGACAGAAAGGTTCCTCCACCTTCTGTATTGTATTCATAGTAGGAGACGGCAGGTAATTTGCGACTGCTCATAGCTTGTAGAATATAAGCAGTCCCATAAAGAATATATTGATCAAAATCTTGTGATGAGAGAGAAATTGAATATAAAGCGGCATCTTGCTCGATTGTTCCAATGATTTCTCCATTAACACTTACAACCCACAAAATACCACCGTCTAATAATTCATTGTTTTTCTCTACAATTGATAAAATTGGACCAGATATATACACGTCGTTTATATTGCAGGTATGAGTCCTATATTCTCCAGACTCAAACTTTTCATATGAGAAAATATTATCAGCTGATTGCTCCCTTATAAATTCCACAGCTTGATGTTTTAAAAAATCGAGGTTTCGCTCCCTAACCGCTTCGGGTCTAAACCAACTACATATGAATACACATGCCACAATCACTGCGCTGATAGTTATATACAATTTTTTCTTACCATGGGACATGTCTTATCGCCTCACTTGTATTGAATGTAAACCGAAAACGTGCTCTTAGGAAAATCCTATAAAAGATCTACAACACGCTCTTTGTTTGCCATAAAATCAAGATACTCTGAACCTAAGCGAGAAGTGATCAATGAACTGGCAGAAGGAAAATCAGAATCACTTTGCCTAATACCAATATTAGTAATATTGTTATATGCATGTGAACCTAACAACCCGTCTGATAGGTACATTTCTCCACCACTTGCATTTTGAACACTCCACTTTATGACGGGTAATCCTCGTGTATGCATTTCTTCGAGTAAAGGAATGTTCATTTGATACATGCTTTGATTGATAGAAAATCCAAAATTTGAAAGTATAGATAATGCATATATATCCTGATCAACAACTGCTACCAACTTGTTATTCCTACTGATAACCCACAAGAGTCCTGTTGTTGCAATATCTCCATTTTCCATTTTTGTAGCACATAAAATAGGACCTGATATCTCAAGATCTTCGATGCTATCTATCTTCAAATAGTTATACTCTGGCCCCAGTTCTTCACTGTAATCATTAAATGTGTTGAGCTGACTAGCAACACATTGTGCAGCCGATTTTTTTAAATTTGTTATTTGAAGTGGTGATACATTTTTTGGTTTATAGAACACTATTAGACCTATTATCAGCCCAGCTGACAACAATACTATGCCTACAATAATTCTTTTCCTACGCTGCATCATCTGTCACCTCACTTAAGTCTGTAGTTGGTACTGACACGGGAACAATATTTGGATTTAAGACTTTTCTTGCAATGCCTTTTTGATCAAATTCATACACAACACCGTCTATCCTTGCCTTTTGTCCAACTACCATTGAACCCTTAGGTCCACCGAAAGGAACATTTTTCTCAGTTCTAAAGAAAAACTTGCCTTCAAGCGTTGCAAACCATCCAATTTGCATAGCGCCAGAAGATTCATCTAAATGGAATATATAACCACCGTCTATAAGCCTACCTAGATGCATTGTGCCTGTATAATTGAAGTAATACCATTCTCCCTTTATATATTGCCATCCTGTTTGTATAACGCCGTTAGAATCTGCATAATACCAAGGGTAGCCTACTCTAAACCAGCCAAGAGCCATAGAGCCGTTATCAGCAAAATAATATTTGTATCCATTTATTGTTTGAAAACCGGTAAGCATCTTTCCTGAGGAATCAAGATAAAACCAATAACCTCTATCATTAACCCAGCCTGTTTGCATTTTTGCAGAGTCATTAAAGAAATAATAGCTACCTTCTATTTCTTTCCAACCTGTTTGAGCAGATCCATCGCTATTAAGGTAATACCAAACACCATTCCATTTAAACCATTGAGAGTAAGCCATAAGGCCATTGTCTTGAAGGAAATACCATTTTCCATCAACAAATACCCAGCCTTTTTGCATGGCTCCAGTAGATCCTAGATAATACCAGCCTTCTGATTCATGAAGCCAACCTCTTTGAAGATGACTGCTCGAGTCAAAGAAATAATAATTACCTTCATAGCTTTTCCAGCCTGAGCATCGTGTTACCGAGTCTGAATCGATGTAATACCACGTATTACCGCCATCGTTACTTTGAAGTCCTGTTGGATAAACAAAACCGGTTAAATCCCTTGGCCCATCGTTAAATTCAGAGTATCTAAAAACACCTACAGGGCCTGGTCTTAATACATTTATCCTGTTAAAGGCAGAATCTTGGACAAAAATTTCTTCTAAGTAGTTTGAATACAGGTAACCGCAGGCCGCGACCGTATGTCCAATAGAATTCTCTTTTACTCCAAACTGTAGTTCGGGTATTGAAGGCACGGATAATCTAACTAGGAAAGGAATCCCCAAATCCAATAAACTCATAAAATATGCATTTGAAAATTTTTTCTCATAAATTCCGTTCACATAAAAATTAGTCTCAGAATATTTGAAGAAATGTAGGGCATTAATTTCGTCCGACGGATATCCCGTTGCATCATCTTTACCAGTTAGCTTAATTACTATTTCAGTCGGGGAAAGAGAATTATCTTTTGTCAAATACGAACCCGTAGACCAAGCAGCAGCTGCCCAGCAAATATTTTTATTTCCCTGATAATAGCGAGGCAAATCAAACAGAACTCTTTTCAGATTTGCGTCTTCAATATTTTGTACAGATTGTCTGCCGCTTCCACCCTCTATCATAAGATTGTTCATATCTAAAGCAGCGATTAGCTGACTGATGTTCTTCCAATACTCAGGACTATCGTCTTCGATTTTAAAGATTTCTCCTGAAATTACAGAAATAAAGGTAATTCCATCAGTTAAATAACAGTCGTCTTCTGTACGAAATACAATTCCGGCCTTAAAATATTTTTGGGAAATTTCAAATATATTGACATAGTTGATAGAGGCACTATAAGCAAATCCCTCTGAATTATTTTCTCCAATACCAGTAAGTATTGCGACAATATTTTTATCAATATATATCGGATAATGATATACTGGAAGCGGTTTAAGGACATTACCCTCTAATATATATTCTGGTATATAATTTTTTAGGTTAAATTCTTTTGAATCGCATTCAACATGGTTAGCTTCCAATAAGGGAAGGATCATTTCCGATACTGCTTCTCTTACCTCTAATATAGGAATCTCTGACGCATTACATTTTAAGCAGTGTAGTTGAGAAGAAAGAATAACAAGCATGAAGCTAATTACGAACCAGACAACCTTAAAGAAGTGCCGCATAAGTACCTCCTCAACGTATGATCTTTTCAGAAATGATTAATTAAATCTCTACATGATAAAAGTACTTATCGGTAAATGGTAGTTATTTAAACCATAGACGTTATATAACATTCTTTGCTACCTATGAAATTTATAAAGTTTCTTAAAAAATAAAGTCATCCCATTTCCGTTCTAAATATGACATTAAGGAAATGAATTAATTTCTGAAATAAAAATTCAGGAAGACTTATAGACTATTGATAATATCTCTGTCTTCATGTTAAATAAATAAATCAAACATTCCCGTAAGAACGTTTTATACTTCTTAAGTTATTCCAAATATTCTTTGTTTACTCTTTAATCGTTTTAACTTTAAAACCAAAATAGTAAATGTGTCCTAACCAAACAATAACAAGGACAATACTGCCAACAATAACGCCTTTCATAAGCATGGCAATCAGACCTACGGCCATAATCAAGGTTACTGTAACAAGGATGCGTGTTTTAGTCTTAACAGTCATCCCTTTTCCAGCTTTAAAATCAGCAAGATTATTTTGGTAAAACTTTGTATTAATAAGCCAATTATTGAGTCGGTCGGATGATTTTGCAAAGCAAAATGCAGCAAGTGCCAAAAATGGAACAGTTGGCAAAATGGGAAGCACTACACCAAGCACAGCAAGTGCCAAGCTTATACAACCTAGTGCCATAAAGGCAACGCGTTTAACTGACATAAATACTCCCCACTGCTTTTTGAGAGAGTTTACCATGTTTAACAAAATGCAGTAGAGATATTGCTCGACATGAGCAATTCTTATATAAATTTATTTACTAGTAACGCCTAGAAACGTGGCATTTGACCTCCGCCAAAGCCCATATTCTTCATCATGGACTCCATGGCACGACGACCTTTCTTTGCATTGCCGCCCTGAGTCATAGCCTTCATCTTGCCCATCATCTTATTCATCTCTCCCCACTGGCGAATAAGCTGATTGACTTCCTGAACACTACGACCAGAACCCATGGAAATACGACGACGACGCTGACCGTTAATAATCTTTGGACGTGCACGCTCTTCCTTGGTCATGGAATGGATAATGGCTTCAATCTTTCCCATAGAGCTATCATCCACACCACCCTGCTGGGCCATCATGCGGTCACCACCAGGTAAAGCACCAATAAGCTTTGCAAGACCACCCATCTTGCGGATCTGATTCATCTGATTAAGCAGGTCATCCATAGTAAAGCCTTCACGCAACATGCGCTCAGCATCTTCAACTTGCTTCTCGTCTGCTGCCTGCTGGGCCTTCTCGACAATAGAGATAACATCGCCCATGCCAAGGATGCGCTTGGCCATACGGTCTGGGTGGAAAACCTCAAGTGAATCGGGTTTCTCGCCCATGGAAACAAACTTGATAGGCTTACCGGTAACCTCACGTACGGAAAGTGCGCCACCACCACGAGCATCGCCATCAAGCTTGGACATGATAACGCCATCAAAGTCTACGCGCTCAGCGAAGGTGCTGACAACATTGACGATATCCTGGCCGGTCATGGCGTCGACAACCATAAGAATCTGATCTGGCTTGACGGCACGCTTGATAGCAACGGCCTCTTCCATCATTTCTTCGTCAATTTGAAGACGGCCAGCGGTATCGACAATTACCAGGTCGTTGAGGTGGTCAACAGCTTCCTGGATAGCCTGAGACGCAATAGCAACGGCATCTTTGCCATCTCCACGATAGACTGGCACACCGATCTCAGAGCCAAGCGTTTCAAGCTGATCTGCTGCTGCGGGACGGTGAACGTCGCAGGCGGCAAGCAGAGGATTCTTTCCCTGGGACTTAAGCAGGTAGGCAAGCTTTGCAGCTGCGGTTGTCTTGCCTGAGCCCTGAAGACCAACGAGCATAATGACGTTTGGAATGCGGTTCTGCGCCAGCGTAAGCTTGGACTCAGTTGAACCAAGCAGTGCCGTGAGCTCATCCAGAACAATGCGGACAACATTTTGGGCTGGAGACAAAGACTCTAGCACGTCAGCGGTCATGCACTGCTCTTTACAGCGACCAACAAACTCTTTAACTACCTTGTAGTTAACGTCAGCCTCGAGAAGAGCCATGCGAATTTCTCGCATTGCTGAATTGATATCGTCCTCAGTGAGACGGCCCTTTCCGCGCAGAGCGGAAAATGTATTTTGCAGTCTATCTTGCAGGCTGTTAAACATTACTGAACTCCCTCACCAACAAGTGCTTCACAGAATGAACGAGCGTCAAATGTCTGAAGATCATCAATTGACTCGCCCACACCAATACGATAAATAGGCAGGTTAAGCTGGTTGGAAATTGCCAGAGCAATCCCTCCCTTTGCGGTGCCATCAAGCTTGGTGACAATAAGACCGTCCAAAGACAGTGCGTCGTTAAACTCTTTTGCCTGGTTAAGGCCATTTTGACCAGTAGTTGCATCAATAACCAAGACAACACTCACAGGAATAGCTCCTGCGCGCTTTCTAGTTACCGAGACAACCTTAGCAAGCTCACGCATAAGATCGGATGAAGTATGCAGACGTCCAGCAGTATCAATAAGTACCAGCTCAGTGCCTTGTTTTTCTGCTGTTTCAACAACTTCAAAACAAACGCTTGCAGGATCAGCGCCACGGTCTTTTGTTACTACCTCAATACCAGAACGCTCTCCCCATACCTGCAGCTGCTCAATTGCAGCCGCACGGAAGGTGTCAGCACCGCCAATCAAAGTCTTGACGCCACTAGCGTGTGCGCGACCAGCAATTTTGCCAACGGTGGTAGTTTTACCAGCACCGTTAATGCCTACGAACAAGACAATAGAGGGCGTATCCGTAAAAGGATCTCTTTCTGCAACAGGAAACTCTGACGTAAGTCGCTCAACAAGGGCACGGCGAAGCTGATCGGAGCGCATAAGATTTTCTCGCGCTGCACGTTCACGCAGATCATCGGTGACGCGCATTGCCACCTCAGCGCCCATGTCTCCCATAACAAGCGTGTCCTCAAGGTCATCCCAAAAGTCTTCGGTGACCTCTCCACCCATATAAAAGATTTCGCTTAAAGTCTCACGAGAGCGTTCAAGACCGCGGCGAAGATTGTCCATAAAGCCCATTAGATATCAACTACCTTTCCGGTTGTCTTATCAAGCCTCTGAGAGACAACGTGGCTGACACCATCTGCCTGCATGGATACACCATACAGTACATCTGCCTGCTCCATGGTGCGCCTCTGGTGAGAAATTACAATCAGCTGAGTGGTCTCTTTGAGCTGTTCAATGGCATCAAGCAGCTTGGAGAGGTTGGCGTCGTCGAGCGCGGCCTCAACCTCATCAAAAACGTAGAACGGAACAGTGCGCGTCCTATACACAGCAAAGAGCAATGCCAGGGCAGTGAGGCTCTTCTCGCCACCTGACATGAGCATCATCTTGGTAATGCGCTTACCGCGCGGTTGAGCCACAATCTCAATGCCTGTCTCGGAGAGATGGTCAGGGTCAGTAAGCTCAATGTGGGCGTGGCCTCCAGGGAACAGCATCGAGAAGATCTCGGAGAAGTTCTGGTTAACGCGGTCAAAGACAACAAGGAAGCGGCTACGCATCTTGCGGTCAATGGCCGAGATAATCTTCTTCAGTGAGGTTCGAGCAGCCTCTAAGTCAGCTACCTGCTCATTAATGTAGTCAGCACGCTCTTTGAGTCGCTCATACTCATCCATAGCTACAGCGTTTACAGGACCCAGCGCCTCAAGCTGACTCTTGAGCGATGCAGCAAGACGTTCTGCCTGCTCTCTATCTTCTGGCTCAGGAAGCGTCAAAGCCTCGTCCAATGAGGCGCCCGTAGCAAGAATGGCCTCGATGGCGTTTTGAACCTGAACCTCAAGCTTGCCAATCTCAACGCTAATCTGGTTAGCGGCGTCTTTCTCTTTTTCTACCGTAAGCGCAGCTTCAGAAGCAGCGTCTTTTGCCTCAGAGATGGTCTCTCGCAGCGTCTCGGAGTCTGCCTCCGCCAACGACGCGCGATCCTTGAGCCTAGACGCCCACTCGAGCGCCTTCTGGTGCAGAGCATCGTAGCGCTTGTACAGCGGGTCTACGCGAAGCCTGATTACCTCAAGCGCGTGCGTTGCCTGTTTAGCAGCAGCAAGCTGCTCATCCAGCTGAGACAGACGCCTCTCAAGCTCTGCCTGGCGAGAAGCCATGCTCGTTGCGCGCTCTTTTGCAACAGTGAGGTCCGTTTTTGCATCCGAAAGCTCTCGGTTGGCCCTACCCTGAGCGCGAATGGCATCCTCATGCTGGTCCTGCAGCTCTTTGAGCTCCGAAGCTAGCGACTCCATGCGAGTCTTAGCCTCTTCAGCCGCACGCTTGTGCTCATCAATATGCGCACGAGCCTCTTGAGCGCGCTCTTTGGCTTGCTCTCGAGAAGTGCTCACCTGCTTCAACTCAGCCTGAGAAGACGCAACCTGTCCCTCAAGACGGCCTCGCTCCGCAGCAATAGAGGTAAGCTCACCGTTGAGGCGAGCAACCTCACCCTTGGACTGCGCGCTTTTCTCGCGAACTGAAGCCAGTTCATTCTCGCAGTTGGTAACTGCGGAGCGAGCAGCCTCCAGATGGCGTTTGAGGGAAGGAAGCGCGCCCTCAAGCTCACGGATGCGACGCTTACGCTCAAGAGAGCCGTCCTCAGCCTGAGATGCGTGCCCTAGGACCAGACGACCGTCTGGATAGAGCAACGTGCCGTCAGGGAGCGCATAAAACCCGCGAGGCTCAACTTTGCGAGCAGCGTAGGCGTCATCAAGACTCTGAGCAACAAAAACGTGACCAAAAAGCGTCCGCACAAGAGCTTCGGCGCCCTTCTGCGCAGATACGTGCTCAAGTAGAGGCGTTGTATGAGCGGGAGCGGCAAGAGCTGGAGTTGCTTCAGAGAGGAGTGCAACCAACGTAGCCTTACCGTCCTCAGAAAGCGTCTGAACGCGCTCAAAGAGCGTCTGAATGTTTTGCTGCTTGTCTACAACAAGCGCGGAAAGATCTTCTCCCAAAAGCTGCTCAACAAGAGCTTCAAACTCTGGCTGAACCTCAAGGTAATCGGCAAGTCTGCCAGAAACAAGAGAAGCGGTTGCCGTATCAGAGACAAGCTTTTCTGCCAGAGGGCTTCCCTTTTGAACTTCCACATCAAGCGCACGAAGCGCCTCGAGTGTAGCTTCACTGCTTGAAAGCTCCTGACGAGCAGCCTGCTCTGCCTCACGAGCCGCCTCAAGTGCAGAAGCGCGCTCAGAAATCTCAGCGACAAAAGCTTCGGACTCCTGACGAGCCGTCTCAAGAGCTGCAGTAAGCTCTGCTTCTTTAGCGCCACTATCTTCCAAGGCAGCTTGAGCAATCTCAAGGGCCTCGGTAATCTGAGACAACCTTGACTCAAACATCTGGTCTTCTACCTGCGCATGAGCAATCTGCTCTTCAAGCTTTACGTACGCAAGCGTCTCTTTATCAGCGGTATTGCGCGCACTACGCTCAGACGCAGTGCAATCAGAAATCTTTACATCCAGAGCACGGCGCTCGGCAATTGCCTGGTTAGCCGCCTCTTGCAGAGTATTCACACTCTCAGTCAGATCCGCAACCTTTGCACGAATTGTTGCTAGCTGACCAGAAAGCTCTTCATTCTCTTTTGCCGCATCTGCCTTCTGCTTGTCCATCACAGAAAGCTGCATACGCGTATCAGAAAGGCGAGAAACCATGTTCTTGCCCTTCTCCTCCAAAAGACGCATGTCAGAGCCCATACGGCCAAGAATCTCTTGCATGCGACGACGTTGCTCGCCCAAGTCTCCAACAAAAAGACC
This sequence comes from Lancefieldella sp., assembly GCF_057237245.1. Lineage (NCBI taxonomy): Bacteria > Bacillati > Actinomycetota > Coriobacteriia > Coriobacteriales > Atopobiaceae > Lancefieldella > Lancefieldella sp. Next base: position 25,266 of record NZ_DBHHJM010000002.1, on the reverse strand, counting down.
CTTTTGCTCAAGAAGCGACTGAAGCTTTTCAAGCTCACGGTTTTTCTCGCCCGCGCGATACTGCGCAAGCTCAATGGCAGCCTCTGCCTCTTTAGCGTGAGCCTCCAGTTTGCCGTGCGTAAACTGCAGCTGACGAAGGTCATCCACTGCAAGCTGAACCGTCAAATCTTTGAGCTGAGCGGACAGATCTTTAGCGCGAGAAGCCTTGTCTACCTGCCTTTCAAGCGGTTTAAGCTGGCGGGTAATCTCGCGAGAAACCACTTTGGCTCGCGTGAGATTCTCATCCATAGAAGAGATTTTGCGTTCCGCACGCTCTTTGCGGCGGCGATGCTTAGAGATATCTGCTGCCTCTTCAATGAGCTCACGACGCTGCTCAGGGCGGCTAGACAGAATAGAGTCAAGCTTGCCCTGGGAAATAATGGAGTGAGTATCTTTGCCCAGACCGGAGTCATGCAAAATGTCCTGGATATCCATGAGTCTTGAAGGAGCACCGTTAATCAGGTACTCAGACTCTCCAGAGCGATACATGCGCCTGGTAATACCAATTTCAGAGAAATCAATAGGAATGGTGTGGTCGGAGTTATCCAGAACCAGCGTTACCTCGGCAACACCCACCGCTCCCCTTGCTGATGAGCCAGAGAAGATGACGTCTTCCATGGCTTGGCCACGGAGCATCTTTGCGCTCTGCTCGCCCAATACCCAGAGAATTGCGTCAGAGACATTGGACTTACCCGAGCCGTTAGGACCAACGACAACGGTAAGACCGGGGTCAAAAACCATCTGAGTTTTATCAGCGAATGACTTAAAACCCTTAAGTGTCAGCGATTTTAGATACACGGGTACAGGGTACCTTTCTACCTTAGGTGCATTTCTGCATCAGCATCAAGCGGAGCATCATCCACACCAAGACGTACCAACGCGTCTTGAGCGGCTTCTGACTCTGCAGCTTTCTTTGATGGTCCCTGTCCACGACCCACCTTAAGGCCGTCGACAAATACCACAGCGGTAAACGTTGGCGTATGAGCAGGTCCGCTCTCGCCAATAAGCTTGTACTCTGGGGTAGCTTTACCTTTAGCTTGTACCGCTTCTTGCAAACGAGATTTAGGACTTACCGAACGAACTGCCAGCGCTGGAGAAATGTGAGGTCCAAGCGTACGAATAACAAACTCGTGCGTTGGATCAAAGCCCGCATCAAGGTAGAGCGCGCCAACAATGGACTCGTAGACGTTCTCCAGAGCAGACTTCATGCCACGCTTTCCCGTGCCCTTCTCGGAAATTCCCATAACAATTAAGGGAGAAATTCCTAGAGTATCAGAGACAATGGAGAGCGTATGGCCGGATACCAGAGAGATTTTCAACCTAGTAAGCTGGCCTTCATCCATATCTGGATAACGCTCAAACAGCTCTGTTGCAATAATGGCACCAAGAATTGAGTCACCCAGAAACTCCAGGCGCTCATACGAAGCAGAAACAGGCTTGCCCTCCACCGCCGAAGGGTGTGTGAGGGCAGCCTCGATAAGGTCTTTATTGGTAAATGTGTGACCGCAAATAGCTTCTGCAGCAGCTACTCGTTCGTGCAATTTCACGTATAAAACCTACTTAAGCAGCAAGAATAGCGTCTACTGCGTCACCAACGGTAGCAATCTCATCGATGTTCTCTGCATCAAAGGTCATATCAAACTCTTGCTCAAGGTCTGTGACAAGCTGCAAAAGATCAAATGAGTCTGCACCAAGATCCTTAAATGAGGTGCCCTCTGTGAGCTCAACGGAATCGTCAAGGTCAAGAGTCTCTCTAACAACGTCAATTACCTTTTCAAGTGTTTCTGTGCGATCCATACATCCTCCTTGCACACAACAATGACGCTAGTAATTTTACCCCGTGATGGGCATCTGTATGATGACATTACTAAAGCTGAAACAAACAATCTTAAAAAAGTAAAGCCCACAGAATTGTCCATGGGCTCCACCATACCTTATAAAAAGTTTTATGCTACAGGCGCTTTTATTACAGCTGAATTGAAGAAGAGATTTTCTCAATTAGATTGGCGCGTACTGCATTGGCTGCAGAGAGTGTTCCTGCGCACACTGCAGAAGAGCTAGTAGCACCATGTCCTTTAAGTACAGGTGCAGAAACACCTAGCAAGAAGGCACCACCAACAGAATCTCCTGAAAGTTCTGCTGCCGTAGCCTTAAGAGCGTCTTTCAAAAGGAGTGCACCAAACGCAGCCTTCTTGGAAGAATTAATTGCGTCTTTGAGGCTAGACATAATAAATTTGCCCGTGCTCTCAATGGATTTCAAAGCTACATTTCCAGTAAAGCCGTCTGTCACAATGACATCAAAGCGGCTTCCTAAAATATCAGTTCCTTCAGCGTTTCCACCAAAATTAATAGCCGCCTCTGCAAGAGCTGCATGATATGAGAGAGCAAGCTCAGAACCCTTGGTCTCTTCAGATCCATTGCAGAGAAGGCCTACGGTTGGATTTTCAATTCCAAGCGAAGCGTTGGCAAAAGCCTTGCCCATTTGCGCAAATTGCACCAAAACTTCTGGACGCACATCAGCGTTAGCACCAGTATCCAAAAAGACAGTTTTATGACCACCAAGTCCAGGAAGAATCAGGGTGAGCGCTGGGCGCTTTACGCCCTTGATGCGACCAATACCAAAGGTAGCAGCGGTAAGCACTGCTCCTGTAGAGCCTGCCGAGAAAAGACCGTCAGCCTCTCCTGCCTTGACTGCCTGAGCAGCCCTTACAATACTGGCGTCTTTTTTCTGTCTAACCGCATTAGCGGGATGCTCGCTCATGGCAATAACTTCAGTGGTTACCAAAGCCTTTGCACGATTGTGCTTGTTTGCAAAAGGAGTAACAAACTCATCAGCTCCGGCGAGAAGAACCTCTAGCTCTTTATCCTTCTCGAGAGCCATACGAACTCCCTCAAGAACAACCTCAGGGCTTTGGTCAGATCCCATAACGTCTACACAAATAACGGGCATGATAACTCCTTAGTGCTATAAAAAAGAAGGCCGGCCCCTAAAGAACCGGCCTTCTTGGCCATACAATGTATGAGTGTTACTCAGTAACAACAACCTCACGGTCCTTGTAGAAGCCACAGTTAGGGCATACGTGGTGAGGAAGCTTTGGAGCGCCGCACTGTGGGCATACAGAGCGAGCTGCTGCGTTAAGCTTGCTGTTTGCCGAACGACGGGTGTGGGTTGCGCCGCGGCCCTTCTTTTGTTTAGGTACTGCCATCTTAAACCTCTTTTGCTCTTGCTAGCGCCCCTAAAACACATGAGGGCGCGACCCATTCACATAATGCGTTGGATACTATACCACGTACTGACACATTTTGTACGTAGATACAGCATTTCTTCACCATTTAGGAGAAGAAATTTTATTTTACTCTTCCGAATCCGGCTCAATCACAAGATTTTTGAGAGCCGCAAACGGGTTTGAAGCAAGCTTTTCTTCTTCTCGCTTCTGCTCAATCTGAGCTGCGTGACCGCAATCTTCTTCGTTCAGATTGCAACCGCATACTGGGCAAAGTCCCTTGCAGTCGGACTTGCACAGTACAACATAAGGCGTCTCCATAACAAGCGAAGGCAAAAGAGCCTCTGCAAGATCGATGGTTTTATCGGCATTTACTAAAACGTAATCTGCCTCATCTTCATCATCTGCAGAAATTACAGGCTCTTCAAAGAGATAATACTCATCTACCTCTGCGTTTAAAGAGAGATGTGCGTCCTCAAGACAACGGTCACACGTACCAATTGCGTCAGCACGAAGCATTCCGGTAACCAAAATGCCTTCACCCGCGTTGGTAAGCACTAGATCAAAATCAATTCCCATAGGAAGAGAAAATTCATGCTCCCCTAGCTCATACGAGTCTTCATTAAGATGGCCCGCATAAGAAACAGTATCGCCTGCATTTGCAAGACGATCATCTAGTGCATAAAGAACTGGTTGCATTGGAATTACCAGGCAACGTTATTGCTGGTGTTACGAGGACCAGAGTTTTCATCAAGTGTCTGACGAACACGAGAGACAGAATTTGTCAGGCTCTTAAGGTTCTCCTCAAGGTGAGCAAGAACGGTATCTGCGTACTCCTCAGCGTTGTAGCGAGTATCACGCTCGTACTGCTCTGCCTGATCACGAATGGCGTCTGCCTGCTGCTGAGCAAGGCGAACAACTTCCTGGTCACCAGCAAGAATCATAGCCTGCTGCTGTGCGTCAGCAATGATGGACTCTGCCTGAGCACGTGCGCGCTCAAGGGTCTCATCCTCTTCCTTGATGATGCGACGAGCGGTTGCAAACTCCTCTGGGAAAACACGACGAATCTCGTCAAGCAGCTCATAGAAGTCCTGGGCATCAATAATCTTCTTGTTACCGCCATCCATAAAAGGTGACTTAGCCTCAGTTACTATCTGCTCAATCTCAGATACAAGGCTCTCAATTTCCTCGCCTGGCTGCATCCAGGGCTCCTTTCAGTCCAATACATAAGCCGTGTTATATGCACTTATAACCCTTATGAGCACGACGCATAAAACACCTTTTTAAGAATGTTAGCAGAATATAATGAAAATGCAGGGCAAATATACTTAATTACCGCAATTATGCAGAGCTTCAAGCTTTTTAATGACGTTCTTTGGTACCAAAAATGATACGTCTGCGCCCATGGCTGAGATTTCTCTGACAATTGAAGAAGAAATGTAACCGTACTCTGGGCTGGACATAACAAAGACGCTCTCCAGCTCAGGAGCCATATGAGCGTTAAGGTCTGCCTGTTGCAGCTCATACTCAAAGTCTGTCATAGCCCTCAGGCCCTTAACAACACCACCTGCGCCGCGAGCATTGCAGAAATCAACGAGAAGACCTTCCATAGGCTCTACAGAAACGTCCACAAGTCCTTCATCTACCAGAGCGTCTTTGAGCATCTGTACGCGCTCTTCAAGAGAAAACGTAGTTCCTGTGCCGTGCTTGCGCTTTGAAGCCGCAACAGCTACCGTAACATTTTCAAAAAGGCGAGAAGCTCGTCTAATTACATCAAGGTGTCCGTTTGTGACGGGATCAAAAGTACCTGGTACAACTACGTGAGTGATGCTATTCAACGTATCTCCTATCCCTCACAACGAACAAGTAAATCAACCTGAGCAATACCATAGCGCTTACTCTTAGAAAGCTCAAAGTTGTCGAGAGAAACTGAATCTGATTTGTGGCTATGCTCGTACACTACCACAGCATCTTCTGTCAGACTTCCCTGCTGGATTAAATCTCTAAGCAGCTTGGACACTACTTCAGCCTCAACGGCATAAGGCGGGTCCAAAAATACCACGTCAAAAGGAGCTCCAAATAACTGGGATGACTCAGCAAGACGGGCAGTATCACCACAGATAACACTCATCTCAGAGGTAGCTACACCAAGTGACTTAGCCGTCCGCTTAATGCGCTCACACGTCTTTCTGTCTTTATCAACAAACGTAGCGTACAGCGCTCCTCTGGAAAGAAGCTCAAAGCCCATGGCACCCGAGCCTGCAAAAGCATCAAGCACTCTAGACTCACTGAGGTCAAGACCGCGAGAAGCCAAGATGGAGCTTGCAATAGCCTCGCGCGTACGATCAGTGGTTGGCCGCGTAGTCCCCTTACCATCAGGGGCCTCAATTGCACAACCTTTCCATTTTCCGCCAACAATCCTCATGGGTTTCTCGCCACCAAACCTATCTTGTACTGTAGTTTATCTGCAGGTTATTACTTATAGCCAAGCTCTTCAAAGTAGATGCCAAAGCGGTCTTTTGCCTCAATTCCCAAGGTAGCATAGGCATCGCTCGTAAGTTTTGGATCCTGTGCCGTAATTGCCAGAGCGTCCATGTGAGCTGCCTCAATAAGATCTGCGTCTGCATAGAGGTCAGAAATCTTGAGCGTAGTGCCGCCGGACTGACGGTACCCCAAAGTTTCTCCCTCGTGTCTAAGTTCCAGGTCAAGCTCTGCCAGGCGCGCGCCATCAGAGGTTTGCTCAAGGGCGGCCAAGCGCTTTCTTGCGGTAGAGCCTCGCTTGGCGTTACTGGCAAGATAGACAGTTCCTGGGAAGTCTCCTCGACCAACACGGCCTCTGAGCTGGTGCAGCGTGGCCAAACCAAAACGGTCAGCATTAAAGACAATCATGACCGTAGCATTAGGAACATCAACACCAACCTCAATGACGGTTGTGGAGACCAAAATCTGCGTCTTATTTGCGCGGAACTTTTCCATAACCTGATCTTTTTGTGCCTCAGGCAATCTACCCGTCAAAAGATCGCAGGTAAAGTCTTTAAAAACGGTCTTTGAGAGCTCCTCATATACACGAGTTGCACTGTAGAGCTTGCCATTTGTACGAGCGGCCTCAGGAACATCTTCAAGCTCTTCTTCAGAATCACTTGGGTCAATCAACGGACAAACCAAATATGCCTGATGACCAGCCTGAACAGCTTCGGAAATGGCAGCATATGCCTGGTCAAGATTTTCTGGCACACACAACTTAGTAGTAACGCCTGCTCCCGCCTTTGGCCTCTTGGTAATGCGAGACGTATCAACGTCTCCGTACAAAGAAAGCGCCAACGTACGCGGAATAGGCGTTGCACTCATAGCGAGAAGATCTACACCCTGTCCTTTTTTGCGCAACGCTGTTCTTTGATCAACGCCAAAACGATGCTGCTCGTCAACAACGGCAAGGGTGAGCTGCTTAAATACCACACGGTCAGAAAGAAGCGCAGTGGTGCCAAAGACAATGGACAAAGAACCGTCGGCTAGACAAAGTTCAATCTGATGCCTCTCTTCTTCTGAGGTAGAGCCCGTAATAAGAGCCCAGGTAATTCCCGCAAGTGAGAGCAAAGGACCAATCTTTTGAGCGTACTGCTGAGCAAGAACTGAGGTAGGAGCCATCACAGCTGCCTGAGTTAAAGAATCTGCTGCTGCAGCCAAGGCAACGGCAGCAACGGCTGTTTTACCAGTGCCAACATCACCCAAAAGCAAGCGATTCATAATGCGTGGTGCAGCCATGTCAGCAAGAATATCTTGAGCAGCATGGTTCTGCTCGTCAGTTAGAGCAAAGGGTAAAGCCTCAATCAGAGCCTTAACTTTAGGTCCATTTATAATGTGCTCAAAAGGCTTATGACCTGCAAGTTCAAGGTTTCTCCTGGCCAGAAGGGCAAGCTGTAGGCTAAGGAGCTCATCAAAAGCTAGTCGACGACGAGCCTGTTCAGCTGCGTCCAAACTGGAGGGAAAATGAACCTCGCGAAGCGCCGATGAAAGCGACATGAGGCGGTGCTTGGAGACAAGCTCTGAGGGCAGCCAATCACACACGCTTCCCGTATCCGCCAGAGCTGCTGACATAATGCGACGCATCCATGCGGGGCTCACGCCCTCGGTAGCTGGGTGAACAGGAAGAATTGCTGCCTTTGAAGGAGCTTCTTTGGAGTGAGCCTCTTTGGAGCGTGCTTCATCGTTTGAGTCAGACTTTGCCGTGCTAAGCACCTCGTAGAACGGCGACTTCATCTGACGATAACCGTAGGCAAAAAGCACCTTGCCGCTCAGCGCCACTTCATCGTCAACGTGAATTTGCTCAGCTATCCAAGGCTGCCTAAAAAACGAAGCTGTAAGCACGCCCGTATCATCCACAACCTCAATCTCAACAATAACCATTTTAGGACGTGGGCGCTTAGTCTTTACCGAAGCAACGCGGCCCGTAATGGTAGCGTCCTCACCTATCTGCGCAAAAGCAATCTGCACGCGGTGAGAAAAATCGAGGTAGCGGTGAGGAACATTGAGCAAAAGGTCTCGAACACGCAGAATGCCGAGACGCTCAAGCGCCTCGGCACGATTTGCATTGACATACCTTAACCTGGTCACGCTATCAACAAGCGAGCAGGTATGAGCCACTCGCTCTGATGCGGGAGCGATGCTTACCTTGGAATCAGACATTTCCTACTCAATAGAGAAGATGACTGGATAGAGTGGCTGCTCGCCGCGCTGAGCGTCAACCTCAAGGTCTGGATAGGCGTCCTCAACTCTGCTGGCGAGAAGATCGAGCTGCTCGTCAGAGAAGTCCTCACCTGCAAGAATGGTGAGGTTGTCGCCCTCTTCCTCCTCTTGCATCTTAGCAATAAGGTCAAGCGTGACCTTCATGACATCAGAGCCGACAACATCAATGGAGCCGCCCTGGATGCCCATGACATCGCCATCGTGGATAGGAGTGCCGTCAGCAGCGGAAGAATCGCGGACTGCGGTAGTTACCTCACCATAACGAACGCCAGAGATAGCGTCAGTCATCTCTTCTACCAGCTCTTCAAATGGAACGCCATCTGCAACAACAAACATTGCAGCAAATGCCTGAAGAACAGACTTAGTTGGAATAACAGCAACCTTAACATCCTCACATGCGCTTGCAGCAGCCTCTGCTGCCATACGAATGTTGGAGTTATTTGGCATGACAATAACCTGGTCTGCATTGGCCTCTTCAATTGCAGCAAGAATGTCTGCAGTTGAAGGGTTCATGGTCTGACCACCAGAAACAACAACGTCAACACCAAGAGACTTCAAGATTGATTCAGCGCCAGAACCAGCAGTTACTGCAACAAAGCCAAGCTCTTTTCTAGGTGCAGCTGCAGCCTTCTTATCTTCAGCGATCTTCTCGGTACGCTCCTTAGCCTCAAGGTCCATGTTGTGAATGAAGACCTCAAAAATCTGACCGTACTGAAGCATGTACTCAAGAACCTTGTTAGGAGTATTTGAGTGAACGTGAATCTTATAGTCTGGGTTTGCGCCAACAAGAAGCTCGCAATCACCCATAGTTGCCAGGAAGTTCAGAGCTGCTTCCTCGTCAAAGTCTGGGCTATCTGCCTTGAAGAGGAACTCGTTGCAGTAACGGTACTCAGAACCCTCCCAGTCATCGTTGAGTTCAATCTCAACCTTTGCACTGGTAGCAGCCTTAGCGTCAGAAACAGAAACGGTAGTCTGGAAGTCAGTTGTTTCAGTCTTGCCGGTAACAGCGTTTACAAAGCCCTCAAGGAAGGTTGCAAAACCAAATGCACCAGAGTCAACAACGCCGTTCTCTTTAAGGACAGGAAGAAGCTCAGGAGTACGAGCAACAGACTCATATGCCTCAACAACCAGAGCATCCAAAACCTCAACTGGGGTGAGCTGAGACTTCTCAAGGGAGTCTGCTTTAGCGGAAACGTCCTTCAAAACGGTAAGAATAGTGCCCTCGACAGGCTTTCTAACAGCCTTAAAAGCAACCTCTTTACCGCGACGGAATGCATGCGCAATATCCTTTGGAGTTACTGCCTCAGGGTTCTTAACGTCGCACAGACCCTCGGCAATACCACGAAGAATCTGAGACGTAATAACACCAGAATTACCACGAGCGCCCATCAGAGAACCGTGAGTAATTGCCTTTGCAATATCCTGCATGCTTGCATCTTGAGGAAGATCTTGAACCTCACGAACAACGGTGCCCAGGGTAAGGGACATGTTAGTGCCGGTGTCTCCATCTGGTACAGGAAAAACATTGAGCTTGTTGATCTCTTCTGCTTTGTCTGCAACGGCAAGGGCTGCTACAGGGAAGCATGTACGAATGACATTTGAAATCACGTTAGACCTCAGTTCCTACTCATTTGAAGCAAAAAGCTTAGCGAGAATTACGCATGGCCTCGATATGTACAGTTACATCAACACATGAAAGCTCTGCAATTTGCTTAAGCAAAAACTTTACTGAGCTCTCAAGATTGTCGACAACAGACGCCATGTTAACGCCCTGCTCAACAACAATGTGAAGGTCAACCTGAACTCCCTTAGGAGTTGGGGTCACATCAATACCCTTACGAAGTCGGTAGGTTGGAAGAAGACGAGCAACACCTGCTGCCTCATCAATCTCTGCCATGCCAACAACGCCATAACATTCCATAGCTGCATAGCCCGCCAGGTCAGCAAGGCAATCATTAGAAACTCTTAGTGTTCCAGGAACAGCGGTAGTCATTACATAACTCCTCTCGCAAGAACCAGGGTTAGTCATTGTTATTTAGTATACCGCAGGACACATTTATTATTAAAGCGGCTTATACATACAAGTTGATAACCTTGCAATTGACAAATCTTTTTCTTGTTATTTAATCTTGGTGTAATAAATGAAAAACATTCAAAAGCTGTCTAAAAGCTATCTAATTGTGAATGTTATATTCATGCTTTGACAACACAATATATTGTGCTATATTAATTCGGCTATTTGGAAATTTTAGGCGCAGAGGGCGCCTATCCTATGGAGGTCTTACTCATGTCGAAGGTCTGTGATTTCTGCGGTAAGCACGCCGTTGCCGGTCGCTCCATCTCCCACTCTCACCGTACTGTGGCCCGCACCTTTAAGCCAAACATCCAGCGTGTTACTGTCGTTGTCGATGGCCAGCGCAAGAAGATGAATGTTTGCTCCCGTTGCCTCAAGTCCGGCAAGATTGCTCGCAACTAAGCAACTCAAGCTCGTCTTACCTCAAATTTAAAAAGGTCGCTACGGCGACCTTTTTTCTTAGCTCGATTATCTGTCGGTAATCCCAAACATAGCCCACTGGAGCTTATCGTCACATGTTGGGGCTTTGTAACTCAAACGCAGTCCCAACACAGTCCCCTCAGTACCTTAGTTCCAAAGCTGCACCAAAAGGCAACCCTTATTACACGTCACACAAGCATCGTCGGCTTCAACAATATTTGAAATACCATCGTCTCCAAGCAGTGTGAATTTCTCGTGATTAAGATTCCACCTCATGCCAGCCTCAGAAACCTCGCACTCCTCTGACAGAGCTACAAGAGAAATCTTTTTACCCGCATCAGTTGCACTCAGCTGCCACGAATCAACTTGGCCCGCAGCTAAAAAGCGCATTTCAAAGTCATTCTCGACAACTCGAACCGCCGCCTTGCCCGTCTTTGCCCACGTGGCGAGAAGACCGAGTACTACAAGCTGGTGATCCAAGTGGCCTCCGGACGTTGAGACAACCGTAAGCGAGAGCTTACTGTCTCTACGAATTGTCTCATATTCGGCGGACTTCAGGGCAAGAGCAAGGTCAGTATCGTACTTGTCGGCATTAAACTTCATGCAAGGTACCTGCTGCTCTTTGAGCCAGGACAGCGTTTTGGCAGAAGCTGAGTCAAAGTCTCCAAGCGCAAGCTGTGGAACCACACCGGCGGCAAGGCACGCATCGGCGCCGTGGTCAACTGCTATCAGGTAGTCAGCGCTTTGGGCGCAGGTAGAGAGCGTCGTGTTCGAGACAGCCTCTGGGGATCCGCCCACAATAAGGACCTCAAGGGGTTTCTCGCTAGAAGGAGTAGCAGCTAGAGGGCGCTCGTAGTCACGAAGACGCAGAAGCGACAGCTCGCCGTAGGTGTGGGCAAAGATGTTTGAGTGCTCGCGCATAAAGACGGGGTCTCGGCCATCGTGGTCGTTGTAGAGCGCCACCACAGGAAAGCCTGCATTTTGAGCCGTCTGAGCGCCAAATGGAGCGTCCTCAAAAACCCAGGTAGTTGCTTTATCAGTGCCAAGGCGGCGAAGGGCCTCAAGGTATACATCAGGCTCAACCTTGTCCACTCCCCCCACATCTTCTGTAGAAACTACCGTTTTAAAGAGGTGCTCAATACCTTGAGCCGCGAGAGCCGCGCGCACTTCTCGCACGGGAGTTGACGATGCAACAGCCATAGGAATACCCGCATCGTAAAGCTCCTGCAAGAACTCCTTTGCACCAGAAATAATAGAGACGTGATGCTGATATTGCTCTGTTACATACGCACAGAATTCTTCGTACAAAGTTTCTGCAGTGACAGGCAAATCTAGATAATCAACACAAATTTTGCAGCCATCCATAAGCGAAACAGCCTCAACGCGCTCAAAAAATTCTGAGTCAACGGTCTTGCCGTATTTAGGAAGAACAGCGCCAAAAACGTTGTGCCAAACGCGCATTGAATCAACAAGGGTTCCATCGCAATCAAAAATTGCACCGGTTACCTGCATAATGCCTCCGTAAACAAACTTATTAGTTGCAATCGTGAAATATCTACTCTAAGTAGGGTAAAGTATCTCACGTTTATAAATTGTTTTCATGGAGGAAGCATGGCACGTTATAGCTATCACTGCACACACTGCGACAATACCTTTGAAATTGAACGCCCTATGAGCCTGAAGATTGAAGCTCCTCAGTGCCCAAAATGTGGACATGAGACCGAGCGCGTGTACAACACCTCAACCATCGTCTTTAAGGGTAGCGGCTTTTACAACACCGATAGCAAAGGCAAGTAATCCTGCGCTTTGAGCCTGAAGTCGCTCTTTAAACGTCACGTATGAAGCTCTTGTTGGACAACACAACAAGAGCTTTTTATTTGCGTTTGAGCACCGCCATAAAGTGGGCATCACAATCGGCGGAAGCAAAAGCCGTCTGCAAAAATCCCTCTGGCGTAATGCACGTATCGAGAAACTCTTGCGCTTCTGGTGTTAAACGTGCACGCGCGGGACACTCAAAAAGGCTTTGCACCTCAAAATGAGAGCCCTCTGAGCTTGCAAGAAAATCATCTACAACCTGCTGATTCTCTGAATTTGAGAGTGAGCACGTTGCATAGACTAAAAAGCCGCCCACCTCTACACGACTACTGCAGCTTTGCAAAAGTTTGGTCTGTAAGACGGTAAGCTCTCCTCCGTCATACAGGCTTTCTGGTGACAGGTTCCATGCAATCTCTGGGTGACGACGAAGCGTACCCAAACCAGAGCATGGAGCATCAATAAACACCACGTCAAAGCTCTGATTAAGCTCCTCTGGAACCTCTGGTGATACAAACTGTGTGGCGTCAAACGTGAGTGAAGTGACCTGATCTGAAAGTCCGGCGATCTTCAACCTTCTTTTTGAAACGTGAGACTTTCCCTTTACAAGCTCAACAGCAGTAATGTGGGTATTCTCTTTATCAAGCACCTCAAATGCGTGAGAGAGCAACAAGGATTTGGTTCCTCTACCCTGTCCAACCTCAAGCATATCTTGGTCTACATACGATGTCGCGAGAAGTGCCACAAGTTGAGAAGCTAAATCTGCAGGGACTAGCTGGACTTTCTTCACATACGCATCAACGTTAAGTTGCGCGGGATTTTTTACCTCATATACATCTGGAAGAACTGTTTGCTGTAGCTCTAAAGAACTATTCTGCAATTGTTGTTCTGATACGTTTCTCTGTAAAACATACACAGGAGCTGGGTTCTTTAAATTAAGAATAAGCTTTTGAGCAGCAGATTCTCCAAGCGATTCAATAATCTCCAAGCAAATCCACTCAGGAATACCTGACGCCCAAGAAAGCTCTGAAGGTGTTTTTGGGTTCTTTGCACGCGTCAGCTGAGCTTCATCTTCAGAAATTTTTCTGAGCACCGCATTTGCAAGGCCAGAAGATCGCTTTGAGATAGACTTTACCAGCTCAACACCTTGGCTGATGGCAGCATCGCGTCTTGTCTCTAAATATAAAACCTCAAATACAGCTATACGAAGAGCGTCCTGTACCTTTGGTTCTAGGTGAATACCCGACTTAAGATGATTCTTTAGAGCCTCATCAAGCTTGCCTTTGGTAAGCGTTGCTCCCAGTGCAAGACGAGTAGCAAAAGCTTTATCTTGAATAGAAAGCTCCGAGAAGTCTTTTGACTCTCGTAGGTAATCGCGAATGCGTAAATTGTTGCGTCTGCACTCTAAAAATGCCTGATAAGCCACTCTTCGAGCGGGAGTAAGCGTAGCCATTATTGCAGCTTCTGCCAGGTCATCTGAGACTTCTGAAGTCCTGCCGCAAATGATTTAGCATCCATAGAACGCTTACCATCTGGGCGCACCTCAAGAAGCTCAAGGGCTCCTTCAGCACAGCCGAGGAACAACCTGTGATCTTGAACTGCAACCTGACCTTGAGCAACAGAAACTTCACTTGGTGCCAGTTGAGCGGACAAAGTGCGAAGAGACCTGCCTCCAACAGATACACGAGCCGGAGCGGTATCAGAGGAAGCCTGAACCCTCAGGGCGTTTACCTGAGCGGAATCTTCTGGAGCAAGCTTCATTTCTTGCTTGGTAACTTTAGGAGCAAACGTTACTTCTCGCTCATCTTGTACCTGCCACTCAAGAGAACCTTCCTTGAGCTCAGAAAGAGCCTGTGACAGAGCATCAGCACCTAGCTGTGCTAGTGCGTCAGTGAGCTGCTCGGTATTTTTGGAGCCAACCTCACACGATGCTTGCTTGCACCAATCTCCTGCGTCAAGTTCTTGAGCAATTTTCATGATAGAAACGCCAGCAACCGCATCACCCGCGAGGATGGCGCGCTGAATTGGAGCAGCTCCTCGCCAGCGAGGCAGCAGTGATGCGTGAACGTTCAAAGCACCGTAAGGCGCAAGAGAGATTACCTCATCTGGCAAAATGCAGCCAAAAGCAACTACACAGAGCGCTTCTGGTTGTGCTTCACGCATAGCAGAAATTACTTCTGGAGTCATGCGATTTGCCTCAAGAACAGGCAAACCAAGTTCTTGTGCGCGTTCTTTTACAGGAGACGGCTCAAGCGTCTTGCCACGACCACGAACGGCATCTGGCCTTGTAATAACCAAAGCTACCTGGTGATCTTGGGCAAGTTTTTTGAGCGACGGAACAGCAAAGTCTGGAGTTCCCATAAAGACTACGCGCATGTCAACTCCTAATAGTCTGTTTGACCAGGACGGGCACCAGAAGCCAGAGCCTCTTTGTACTCCTGCAGCGTCTCCATACGAGCACCTGGTCCCAGGTGGTCAGGCATGGTTACGCCGTTAATGTGGTCAATCTCATGCTGCAAACAAACGGCGAGAAGATCTCCCTCTGCTTCATAACGCATAAGATCACCATCGAGGTTATATGCGTGAACGACAACGTGGCTTGGGCGCGTAACAGGAACGGTAATGCCTGGGAACGAAAGGCAGCCCTCTTCATATACACGAGGCTCACCATCTGCGACTTTAATCTCTGGATTAATGAGCACAAAAGGGTTCTCTTGGCCGTTAGGGTAATCAACATCGATGACTACCATACGCTTCATGTAGCCAACCTGAGGGCCCGCAAGACCAACGCCGTCGGTGGCATACATAACCTTGAGCATATGCTCGGCCATCTTACGGACGTCGTCATTAATATCGTCAATTTCTTCGCACTTTTGGCTCAGACGAGGGTCTGGCCAAAGCACCATATCATCAACTTCAGAACTCATAACTTTCCTTACATCATGTCGTAAGCATCAACATCTAATGTCATGTTGATACCCACTCTTTTATCAAGTGAAGCAGCACACTCAGAAAGAATTTCTCCTACCTGAGCATCTACGGGAGATTTTACTAAAATGTGTCTGCGATACTTATCTTTTACCTTTGCTTTTACACAATCAGCGGGGCCCAAAATCTCCCATCCGGATTGAGCATCTAGCTTTGCGTGCAGCGCCTCCGCCATCTGATCTGCTACGCGGCGAACTTCTTTTTCTGAAGCACCCCAGAAAAGCACGTTAGACAAGCGCGAGAAGGGCGGATAAGCTCCTTCCTTTCTTTCTTTAAGCTCAGCATCAAGAAACGGACGCCTGTCATGGGTCACAACAGAAGCAATAGCAGGATGTGTTGACCAGTATGACTGGATGATGACTTTACCTGGTTTTTCTCCCCTGCCCGCACGACCAGCAACCTGCTCCAGCAAGTCAAAGGTTCTCTCAGCTGCTCTAAAATCTGGCAGCTTAAGCATGGTATCGGCGTTAATAACACCAACCAAGGTTACGTCTGGAAAATCCAGTCCTTTTGCAATCATCTGCGTGCCGATGAGCACCGCTCCGGGAGTTGCATCAAAAAGCTCAAGGAGTCGCTGGTGCTCGCCCTTTTTAGCTGTGGTATCAGCGTCCATACGAATAATTGGTGCATCGGCGCCAAGCAGCAGCTTGAGCTCATCTTCTACACGCTGCGTTCCCACGCCATATGCCCCCATGTAACGACTTCCGCAGTTTGGGCATTTACTGGAAGGGTTAGGATACGCGTGCTGGGACCATTGCCTACCGCAACTGTGACAGACCAGAGAATGCGTGCGCTCATGGTACGTGAGAGACGTCGAGCAATGCGGACACTCGGGCACACAGCCACACTCGCGACACATCAAAAAGTTTGCAAAACCGCGGCGATTAAGGAGTAGAACGCTTTTCTCGCCACGCTCTGTTGTTTCTTGCAGTGCAAGAGCAAGAGCTGCCGAGAAGACCGATCTGCCTCCGTTTTTGAACTGGGAAGCCATATCAACTACCTGGACCTGCGGGAGCACCGCCACACCAGGACGCTCGGTCATGGCGACGCGCGTCCAGTTAGCGCCACGCCAGCTTCCTTGAGCTGTTCGGTAGAGGCTCTCGAGCGATGGTGTTGCAGAGCCAAGCACCAGCGCGGCTCCGCGCAGACGAGCCATCTGAGCAGCAACTTCTCTTGCGTGATAGCGTGGGAGCGAATCTTGCTTGTATGAAGCCTCGTGTTCCTCGTCAATAATGTACAGTCCAGGGTTTTGGATGGGCGCAAACAGGGCAGATCGAGCACCTACTACCACGCGAGCCCTACCTTGCCTAATCAAATCCCACTGGTCAAAACGCTCACCGAGGGAAAGCTTTGAGTGGAGAACGGCCACCTGCTCGCCAAAACGCGAGCGGAACCGGCCGACTGTTTGTGCCGTAAGAGAAATTTCTGGGACAAGTACTACAGCACCCTTGCCCGCCGCTAAAGTATTCTCAATAGCAGAGAGATATACCTCAGTTTTACCTGAGCCCGTTACGCCATCAATAAGCACAACATCGCCCTGAGCAACAGCTTGTGCAGCCTCGATTGCAGCAAGAGCAGACACTTGGCCCTCGGTAAGCTGTTGAGGACGAGGTGCTACGCCACTTGAAAGCGTGGTTCCCAGACCCTCCTGACTTCCACGAATTTGTCGCTGAGTGCGGACCTCGACAATACCTTTTTTCTGCAGTGCAGTAACCGCGCTTCGAGCTCCTGGAATGGTAGCTGAGAGTTCGGATAACCTCATAGCACCTTGTGCCAGGGCCTCAAGCACCGAACGTTGCTTGCTTGCATTTGCCGAAGGCGTAAAGTCAGCCGCCTTTTCTGTCAGCTCAACCCAGCGCTCATCAACAGGACCGGACTTCTCGCAAACAAGCTGCCAGGGAGAATCTGCATCTTTTCTGGTAACTTTAACCTTTTGACCAGGTGCTAAAAACGGATGTAAGGCGTCTGCATAGCTGCAGGCATACTCTTTACTCATCCATTCTGCCACCTGCGCAGATTGCTCATCAAACGCTGAATCTGCTAGAACTTGTGTTATCGGAAGAACGCGCGATACATCCAAACCTGAAGACACACGGTCTGAGACACCCACAACGTAGCCAACGACTTGCCTGTGAGAAAACGGCACCAAGACCGTTGTTCCCACAACCGCAGTCTCTTCCAAGGCTTCTGGAACAGCGTAGTCAAACGTGCCAGAGAGAGCACGAGTTGGTATGTCTAAAACAACATGTGCAAAAGGCACGTTCTTGCCTCCTTAAAGCCGTGGTTGATGGTTTGCATCAAATGTGTAACGGGCAACGTGTGGCTGGCCAGCTTCTTCGACCTCAACACAGATAAACGCACACTCAACCCTAGTAAATCCACGTTGCATCAAAACGTAGGCATAGAAGTTTGCCTGCATTTGATGATGCTCGTAAATCTGAGCGGCACTGAGGCCCTTATCGCCCGTTTTATAGTCAACTACCAGCGCATCTTTGCTTCCCTTATTATAGGCGAGAAGATCGATGGCTCCTTCTACATAGTTCCCATATTCAGAATCAACCTGCAGGGTAAAAGGAGACTCCGCAATAACCACATCATGAGCAAGGGCTTCCTGTCTTATCTCAGAGTTGCTCCACAACTCAAGTGCTTGTTTGACTCGTGATACCGCACGCTGAGGAACGCTATTCTTCAAACACAATCTATCAATCGTGCTGTCATCAACCTTAGACTGAGTCTCAACCATAATCTGAGCAAGCTCGTGGAAAGCTGAGCCCAAACTGGTTGGATCAACTCCATCATCAGCTAAAACGTCAGGCAACACAACGGAAGTCTCAGCCGATGGCTGAAGGTTATCCGCCTCATGCTCCTGACTTACTACCTGAAGCTCTTCCTCAAGCGCCTTGTTATTCTCGCCCTTGAAGTTCTCTGCCATTTGTTGGTGAGCGGAAGAATAACTAAAGAAGCCTTTTCGCTGGTCATATGTAGCTTCTGGTACGACGCTCAGCTCAACCTTCTCATAGAGGTCAAACGTTTCTTCAGCTTGAGGGTTTTTCTCTTCACTTGGGTTGCTATCAGAAGGTTCAGGCTTACCGCCAAAAGGTTCAACCAACTCTAAACCTTCAACCTGAATCGGCTCATCCTTCTTGCCAGAGCCTTGAACCACACGCATACAACCAGCAAGATCTCCGCCATATTCAAACTGATGCTCACCAGCAGAGAGTGGCGGCTCTTCAAACAAGGCATCTGTAATCTTGCGTGTATAACGAGGACTAATTCCTTCTTTAGTAAGGTCGATGGTTGAAGTCAGAATTACTGCTTCGCGAGCTCGCGTCAAAGCAACATACAGACGGCGATTCTGTTCCTGCTCTTCAAACTCATTCTCTTGTGTTTCTAGGAACATTCTCCACTCAAGAAGGTTCTTACACTCATCAAGGCTTGTAGGAACCTCATGACAGCCGTCATACAATTCATTAAGTTTTTTAGAACTGCTTGAGAATGCAATCTGGTATGAATCGTCTTTTCTAACATGCAGAAATGGTTCACCACCAGCGCCTGCCTTAGGGCCAGATACAGCTCCTACAACAGCAACAACAGGAAATTCCAATCCCTTAGAAGCATGAATAGTCATAAAGGTAACTGCATTTTGAGTGCTGCAATGAAGCACTTTTGGAGATTCCTTGGCAGTGCTACACCACTGACTAAATGCTCTTGCAACAGAAGCAACGCCAACGCTCAGGTCTGTTTGCAAACTATCAATCTGCTCGAGAGCCGCAAAGATATTTGCAATCTTTGACTGTCCCTCATTTCCCATCTTTTGAAGGCGAGAAATCCATCCGGCATCAAGAACTACCTTTTTAATTACGTCTGAAACTCTCTTGTTTGAAAGTGAGCTACGAGCATTACCCAACACCTCTAAAGCATTTTTAAGCTTTGGACTTATCTCAAAAGGTGGATTACATACGTCATTTACCACTGACTCTGCAATATCTCTATTGGTAATCCTCTGACCATTTTCTCCAAAATTAGTGCCCAAGAGAAGCAGGTCAGATGCATCAAGACTAAAAATCTCACTCGAGAGTACAGGAAACAGTCCCTCGTATGAATCGTACATATTTGCGAGTGCCTGTAAAAGACTACCAATCAGCTGAACCTCAGGCTGCTCACCAAACGTTGAAGCTCCAGAAACCACGCTTTCAATTCCAAAGGTACGAAGTGCCTCAATATAGGGCTGTGCCTTTTTAACTGATTTCATCAAAATTGCAACATCTTTTGCTTGGATCTTCTCATCCTGCATAAGCGTGTTGATTCTGTCCGCAAGTTGATACGCAACAAGCTGGCTTCTTGTGACGTCATCGCCTGGCATAGATCTGCCTGACTTTTCAAATTTTGTGACTTCAAAATACACGCGTGGCGAATGAGCAAGGAACGGAGTTGCAGGTTCTTCTCGCCCAGCGGACAGATCCATAAAGTTAGGTATCATGCCGTCAGCGCTGCAAACCTTTGCAACAAATCGCAAAATTTCGTTGTGACTGCGGAAATTATCTACAAGACGGGGTTGCAAATCTTCTGAAACCTCTGCTTGACGTCTAAAGAACACATCAACATCAGCACCGCGGAATCGATAGATTGACTGCTGCGCATCACCAACTGTGGTGAGATATTGAGCATCTTTACCTGAGAGACTCTTAATCATCTGCACCTGTTGCTGGTCCGTATCTTGGAACTCGTCAACCATTACAAGCTTGAATTTATCCGTGTAAACAGCTGCAATCTCTGGATGCTCTTCGAACACCTTTGCCGTTAGATGCAAAAGATCATCGTTATCAAGGCCGCCAACAGCACGTTTCTTCTGTTTAAAGAGCTTGTAGACCTGCTCAGTAACATCTTTCAGACACTGACCCTCAAACGTGTCCTGAATAAGGCCAAATAAAGAGCTGCAAACTTTAAGCTGGTACGTAGCTTCATCTTTTACAATTTTTATTTCTTTTGAGGAACGACCGATCTTGAGTGCTTTTTGCAACGTATCCCAAAACGCCTGGTCAAAATCAGTGAGCGAGAGAACCAAGTGTTGCTGCAATTTACTTGAAAGCTCAGATTGAACATTTTGTAGCTGTTCTGCTTCATCTGGTTTTGTGGCAGCAATTGCAGCCCTTAGCGCTTCGAGTGCACCGCAGAGACTCTCAAGCTCCGCTTTTAGAACTTCCAGGTCAGAGCTATCCCCTACAAACGAAATAGCATCCATTCCTACAGGAGATGACTGAGCGTACGAAATCAGCGTTTCAATACGAGACTTCAGTGCATCTCTGTTCCCTGCATAGGTTGAGAGAAACTCTGCATAGCTTTCATCTTGCGAAAGCTCTCTGAGTACTTCTTCAATAGATATATTGACCAGCTGATTTCTGGTCATGTCGTCAATGATTTCAAACTCAGGATCAAGACCTAAATCAAGTGCATGAATCTTTAAGATTCTGCTACACATACCGTGGATAGTACTAATCCATGCATCATCGACCTGCAACGCAGCGCTATGAAGACCTTCTTTTTCTAGAGCTTCCCTAACGCGCTCCTTAATTTCTGTAGCTGCAGCATTGGTAAACGTAATAATCAATGCCTGGTCAAGGCTGTTCAGATGCGGCTTTCCGTCAGCTCCCGAGCCTTCTTTTAAAGCCCACACAATTCTCTGTGTAAGCGTAAAAGTTTTTCCTGAGCCAGCACCTGCTGCAACAAAAAGAGGCTTATCAAGCGTCTTGATGGTCTTCTCTTGACCGGGCGTATAACGTGTATCAGCCATAGTAGCTTACCTCCTCTTGTCACACAGTTTTACTGGACAATACTTACATGCATCCTTATCACAAGGATTAGCTCGGACATCTCCAGAAAGCATGGCTTGAACCTTCTGCGCAATCAAATTCTCCCAAGCGTCCAAGTAGTCTGCAAACTCTGCTGAGTTTTGAGACACAACCATAACTGCCTGGTCCCTAACCTTTTTATCTTCCGGATGTATGTTCCAAATATGTTCCGTTGCCGCTTCTGTTGCCATGCCCGCAAGAGCAAATGAAGGCTTATCTTTTTGCTCTTTGGTGCCCAAATAAATTGCAGCAACTGGCTCAAGCTCATACTTAGTGAGCTGTTTTCTCATAATCTGAGCATATATTGCAGACTGTACATGCCTTGGCAGAATCTCTTTTGAGAGTTCACTGTCCAGACTTAACTTTGCTGAATAAGCCTTCAGATCATTTGTGTTCTTGTGCTTATAGTCAATAATAAGTGCCTGACCATGAGCATTTACATCTACACGGTCAATCGAACCTGTGAACTGAGCACCTGCATACTCAACAACGTTTTCTTCTCTACCAAAACGAAGCTCAAAGAATCTAGGTTGATAGCCAATAAAATGCGAAGCTTCAAACTCGAGAAGATTCTTGAGCTCTTTTCGAATGTTCTCAACCTGTTTTCTTTCTTGAATACTGTGCGGGATAAGCTCATTTGAAGATGCTCGATTAATGTTGTTGAACTGTTCATCCCACACCTGGGCAAAACAGGTATCTAGTACCTGCTTTGCGTGGTCTAAGGTATCAGATGTAATCCTAGAGCCAGCAATGTCTTGCAAAAGTACGGGTTCAACCGCTAAATCAACTTCAGAAACATCACAACCAAGTGCTTCTGCTAAAAGTGTTGCGTGTGTTAGCTCTAGTACACGATGGATAAAGGTTCCCATCTGCATTGGAGCAAACTCAGTGTCTACCTGAGAAATCTTGATACGGCGTTGTGTGAACCATTTGTAGGGACACTCAAGATACGTCTCAATCTGAGAAGCGGAAAGAAGTGGTAGCCCTTCTCGCGAGACCTCTATAAGACCCTGTAATTCCTGCTCAAGAGTCTCCCTAGTCAAATGACGCGGGAGTACCACAATGTTTTTGAGCTTAGAGTCAATCTCGCCAGACTCAATTGTTGGGAGTTCTGCAACACGTTCTGGATCAGTAGCTTGAGGCAACAGGTTTACCAGTACCTCTTCTTCTCCGCGTGCAATCCCTGTCTTCTTTGCATAGTCTTTGGGATAGCAAGCTTTGACTTCACTGAGAGCCACCGCATTAAAGACATCTTTTTGCTCTACTTTTTCAAATGCAACGCTGGTAGAAGCGGTTATAAGTGCCGCATAGAAATCTCTTTGATACCGTGCAAACTCTGACACTTTAGGCGTTTTACTCGCATGGCGAATAAACTCCTGCAGTGCACCGTCGGATGCTTTAACACCAAAATTCAGCGTATCCATACCCTGGAAAATGACGGTATCAAACATATGTGGCTCAAAAGAATGAGCTTGGATTACAGGAGCAATCAACACCTGAATATCAGACTCAATACCATTAGAAACAGGCATCATGACCGACTGATCTTTGCAAAGGTCAATAAATGATTTAAGTGTCTGAGGAGTGAGTTTTAATCCTGCCTCATGGAGCTCCTGTGCAGAAGAAACAATCTTGCTCATTACCTTAAGCGACTCTTGGTTTTGAAGAAGCGCCTCCTCAGACTGAGCCGCCTCTGACTGCTCATCGGATACTTCTGCAGAAAGGTATTCGATTATGCGCTGAGCTGCAGAACCAATTCTGCCCAGCTCAAGACTCTTGATGGTCTCTGCACACAGGCGCGAGCTCATAGCTGCCTTAGAAAGCGTCTCAAGCACTCTGGTGGCATATAGCGTTCTGTTGCCACGCCAACTCTTATCCAGCATCCATGCGCGCTCAACACCTATGCCTGAAATAGGAGAAATCAAATAGTCCGTAAGAGTACGTGGAGGCCACCACGACATATCCCCCATCTGATGGTCAGATGCCTGATAGTCAATGTTTTTCTCGAGCTCTGCACGTTCATTGAGCGTGACGTACGCATCAATCAAGCTGGCAAACGCACGTCCTGCAAGCGAGTCCTGAATGCGCACCGAACGCTTGTAGTGAGCAGCAATCCCCTTAGCCGCAAGCTTCTGCGAAAGCGCGTCCCAAACCTTTTGCGGATTTGAGGTGTATACCACAAAGCTCTTGCTACCAGACTCTACGCACTGAGAGATATACCTGCTAATAGACTCAGCCTCGGCAAGCTGGCCCAGCGGCGACAAAAACGTTACTGCACCGCTTGGCGTAACCTCATTGCCCTCCGTAGCCCTAAACACCATGGCGAGAAGATCGTTGAGCTCCTGACTTTTTGAGGCTGGCGCCGGCTCCGCATTCACACGACAATCGCATCCCGGGCCGCCGACCAACTCCAGCTGCTGCTCTGCCGCATAACCTGCAGGTCCTTCGGGCACGTAGAGAGAAAACGACACCTCACGCTTCTGCGACAGCTTGCGCACAAACTTAAGACGCGCCTCCGAAAGATCTTCAACTCGCGAGAAAACAAGTGCAGGTCCATGCGTTGGGGTAGACTGCAGCAGATAATCCAGACACTGACACACCTCAACGTAAGACTTTTCTTCAAGCAGCATCTTGTAATGCTCTAACACCTTACAAGCACTCATCTGACCAGCAGAAAGTTGACCAGAGACCACAATCTGATCAAGCTCTGTCAGATACTCTGTAGCAAGCTTAGAAAGAAGCTCCACAGTACCCTTGCTCGTAGTTAAAGTGCCTAGCTCATCAGCAGACATTCCATCCAGAATCTGCTGGAAAAATACCTTGCGAAGTGTATTTGAAAGCAGACGATCTGAGCTTCCATACAGCTTCCATTGATCGCGCATCCACTCATCAAAAGTTGAAACATTCACGCCAACAGAGAGCTCTTGGATGGCTCCAAGCTGCCTCTTAACCAACAGCACAGTATCGGAAGAAGGCACAATAAGCTGAGCAGAGCCCCACCTCTCAAGCGAAGCCTCTAGCTGCTCTTTAACAGAGTTTGATAAGAAAGCACCTGTTTGTTGTTTGTACAGAAGCAAGCCCATACGTCACCTCTCCGATTTTTCTTACTTCTTAAGTTACCACGCACACCGGACATAAATTAGAATCAAACTAAACAACAACTAAAAAATCCCGCATCAAAAGGATTTTCATGATTATTTTGCTTCCACCATCATCAGGAAAAACCGCTCCCACCTCTGGACCTTCTCTTGCCCTCTCATCGCTTTTGTTTGGCTCTAAGCTAAGCAGCTGTCGAGAAGAACTTATCAAAGACCTACAGCAGGTTTGTTCTCATGCAGACGCAGCTCAGGTGCTTAAAATTGGTCCGAACACCGTCGGAGACATAGCCGACAACCTGGACGTCTATGAAGCTCCAACCACAACCGCACTCAACCTCTATACCGGCGTGCTGTTTGAAGCTGCAAAATTCAACCAGACACTTGAAAACGTCACGTTAGAAAACACACAGAAAACAGTCACATTACCAGCAGATATCCTCAACTCAGAAATCATGATTTTCTCTGGTCTCTGGGGCGTTGTGAGGCCACACGATCTTCTCCCCAACTATAGACTTTCTGCATCAATCAAGCTTCCTAACATAGGTACCGTTGCAACTTACTGGAAAAAGCAGCTCAATTACCTGCTGAACGTCGCTCTAAAAGATCAGATAGTTGTGGATTGCCGCTCAGGAGAATACAGAAAGATGTGGACGCCTTCCGCAAAGCACCCTTGTGAGCTGCTGCAAGTTGTTGTACAGCGAGAAGATCCTGGTACGGGAAAGCGTAGCGTTGTATCGCATAATGCAAAACATATGCGTGGCGTTCTAGCAGGCGCCCTCTTTGAGCAGCGAGCAAGCGGGAAACTTTCCGAAGAGGTCAGCGTGTCTCAAATTGTAGAAATTGCAAGCAATCTACCAGGCGTAATTGATGTTGACGTGAGCGCGGCAAATGCTTCTGGAGAAGCAACGCTTACGTTAGTCACTGGTCAAAACTAAGCCAAAACCTTCAATATGGACCTGCATAATTGAACTGCCTCCCATTTCTTGGACACGAGAAATAGGAGGCAGTTCAAAACACAC